>JBDHDN010000262.1:0-6009 GCA_039591485.1 Gemmatimonadota bacterium | reverse complement strand
CTGAACCGCGATGGAATCGGAGCGCGGACGGGGTCGACCGCGCCGTCCAGCACGAGAGTAAGCGTGTCCCGCCCTGTCGCTCCTTCCGCGACGATACACCTCGCCTCTCCCGTCTGCTGGCGAGGAGCTCGGGGGGCGGCGCACGCCTGGACGGTGAGCAGGCAGGCCAGCGCGATCGCCTCCCACCGTCGAGCCATCCGGAGCATACAGCTCATGCCTCGTTCACGGGCCGCGAGCCGCGTTGAGACGCACGCGGTCTCGCGAGCCCTGCAGGCCGGCCGGGTCGGTCTCTCGCACATCTCGTGTCCGTACACCCTCCGAAGACCCCGCTTCTGGTGTTCCGGCAGGGACCGCCATGCACCTCCGACAAGCTATCGCCCCGTCGCGGCTCAGGCATGAGCGGATGATCCGTGACGCTCGAGGCCGGACGGAATGCTGATCATTCTGGAGCACCGTCCTCGGGTTTGCACCGACGGACGTACACCACGACATTGGGCAGAAGGCCAAGGAGGTGCCGACATGAACACCCGATTCGGGATTCCCCTTGCCGCCGTCGCTGCGGCGGTCTTGGTGCAGTGCGGTGACTCCACAGATCCAGGCGTGACGGACTTCGACTGGAGCGGGACGATCGACCAGGGCGACGCCATCGAGGTCAAGGGAGTGAACGGGGACATCGTGGCAACGGTCGCAACCGGGGGTGAGGTGACCGTCACAGCGACCAAGCAGGCACAGCAAAGCGACCCGGCATCGGTCCGCATCGAGGTGGTATCCCACCCCCTCGGCGTCACGATTTGTGCCGTCTATCCAGACGTCCCGGGGCAGCCCGCGAACGAGTGCGTTCCCGGAGGCGGAGGCTACCTGAGTGCGCAGAACAACGATGTCCGCGTCGATTTCACGGTGCGCGTGCCGCCTGGTGTCGACTATGTCGGCACGACGGTGAACGGCCAAGTGTCCGGCGTCGGACTCGGGAGCGACGCGTTCGGCACCACGGTCAACGGCAGTGTAAGCCTCACGACTTCGCAGGTCGCGACGGCGAGCACCGTCAACGGGACCATCGCAGTTGCCATCGGCCTCACGGACTGGGGCCGCGATCTCGATTTCGTTGCGGTCAATGGCAGCGTCACGGTAGAGGTCCCATCCGCCACCAACGCCGACGTGCGCCTGGCCACCGCGAATGGCACCATCTCCTCCGAGTTCCCGCTCACGGAGGTGAGCCCCGGGAACGTGCAGGGCACGCTCGGCACCGGCGGACACTTCCTCCGTCTCATCACCGTGAATGGCGATGTGAGGCTCGATCGAGGCCCCTGACCGGCAACGAATCGAAGCGAGAGGGCGGGATCCCCCCGCCCCTCAAGCTGCGTGCCAGTCGTCCGCTCAGTACGTCGCTCCCTGGATGTAGTCCTTCATCATCCTGTTCTCGAACTCCGCCTCCTGGACGTGCGCGTTCACCAGATCACCGATGGAGACGATGCCGGCCAGCCGGTCAGCCTGCAGCACCGGGAGGTGCCGGATGCGGTGCTTTGTCATGACGGCCATCGCAAAGAGCACGTCGTCGTCGGGATTCCCGAACACGACGTCGGTGGTCATGACGTCGCGGATCTCCGCAGGACATACTCGCCCGTCGCCCCTGAGGTGCGCCTCGAGGTGGGTACAGCGTTCACCACACTCTCGCAAAACGTCGCGCTCCGTGAGGATCCCGATGACCGCCCCATCGCCTTCGGTCACGACAATGGCACCGATGCGGTGCGCGTTGAGCCGGCGGATGGCCTCGTTCACCGACCGACCTGCGTCGATGGTGACCACCGTCGTGCCCTTCGACTTCAGGATGTCCGCGATCTGCATGCCTGCCCCCTTTCCGACGTGATGCACCCAACGCAACTGCTCCTGCGTAAGCGCGCGAAGGCGCTCACGCCGACGGCGAACGGTGCGGTGAGATCGTCTATTGCAGCCGGCAGCCCGACGCTGCCGTTGTCGGATGAGGAGGACGCCGCACACGGCGGCTCGTCCAATATTGTTCCGAGGGCGACTGTCGGCAATAGGAAGCTGGTACGTCATCGGCCGGCGGTGCCGGATGCCGATGTCACGAGCTTGTCTCGCAGCTTGCGAGAGGCACTTCCTCCGTGGATCCTGCTGCAATGACCGGGTCGCGAGGAGAGGGCCGTGCCGAGTCCGGTCCAGCCCCGCAGATCCGCCACTTCCACCAATGATGTCCGGCGTGTGCGCTCTGCCGGAGCCATCACGGCCGTGGGCCGATATCCACCTCGATCCCCCGCCAGCGTCCCTGCCGGAACCGCAGCACGCTCAGAACCGACCGGGTCACGTGACCCAGCACGATGGCGGTCCAGATATCCCCCGGCTCGAGCCCTCTCAGCTGCTGTAGCACGGCACACAGTCCGAGCGGCACCGCGAGTTGGGAGACAATCGAGATGTACAGGGGCGACCGGGTATCGCCCGTTCCCTGGAGCCCGCCCGTGTATGTGAGGGCGACCGTCACGAAGAGCCCTGACACGGCGAGGTAGCGCAGCAATCCGACCCCGATGTCGACCGTGCCGCGATCCTCGATGCCGAACAACCCGAACAGTACATGGGGAATCGTGAGGAAGGCAGAGCCTACCGTGACGGCAACGCCGAGCCCAATGAGCGACGCCACGTGCACACCATGCAGACTGCGTTCCGGCCGGCCGGCACCGAGGTTTTGGCCGGCGACCGTTGCCGCGGCACCCATCAGCCCCGCCGACGTCCAGGTGATCAGCGAGAACAGTTCGGTGTACCCGACGGCGTACGCCGCCTGTGCCTGCGCGCTCCGTTGCAGGGAACCGACGAACCTGAGGAGAAACACCCCTCCGATGTTCATGGCGACGCCCTGGATGCCCGCCGGAATGCCGAAACGGAAGAGTGAACGGATGATGAACCAGTCCGGCCGAAGCTCCATGCCACGGTGGAAGTGGATCACCCATAGACGGGAGAAGAACAGGCGGTGCGCGGCCAGCAACGAGAGGAGCCCGCCCGCGAGGACCGTCCCCATGGCGGCACCGGCCGTGCCGAAGGACGGGATCGGGCCGAAACCCCGGATCAGGATCACGTTGAAGACCAGGTTCAGCACGGTGAGGGCAACGCCGTAGCGCAAGGGGGTGCGCGCGTCGCCAGCCGAGCGCAACGCACCGCCCAGCATGAAGAACACCATCATGCCGAAGCTGAACACGAACATGATCCGGAGATACGGCAGCGCCTCTGACTGTACCTCGGGGGCGGCCTTCACAAGACCGAGCAGGGACGGCGCGAGCACGTAGCCGACCGGCGCGAGAACGCCGATCGACAGGACCGCAGCAGTGAGAAACGCCTGGTAGACGGTTCGGTTCACCTTCTCAGCATCGTCGGCTCCTGCGAACCGCGCCACCAACACGCCCATGCCGGTAAACAGCGATCCGACAAACACCATGACGACGAGGAAGATCTGCCACGACACGCCGATTGCGGCGTTGCCTGTGTACCCCACGTAGTGTCCGACCATCGCGTGATCGACGAAACCCTGAAGGCCCCCAATGGCGTTCTGGAGCATGGTGGGCCACGCGAGCTTCCATACAGCTCGAGAGATGGGCCCCTCGACGATCGATCGGTCGAATGATCTGGCTGGCCGGGCCGCTGCGGACATCTGGCGCTCGGGAGGAGTGAGGTAACGCCGGTCACGCGGGGAGCGCAAAAATAGCACCTCACGAAGGCAACGTCCAAGCCCTCCGCACGAATGGTCGAAACGGCAAGAGCCGGAGCGGCGTGCCGTCCCGGCTCAGATGGGTGTCACCGAACGTGGTCCGCGCGCACCCTCACATGACCGAATCACCCGGCACTCTATTGCTCTCCGAATGCCTCCTCGTACGGCCGCGGGTTGGCGTACGGGTCGACGGTGAACCCCAGCATGAGCCGCTGATGGGAGATCCACTCGGGCTGCGGACCGGCAGAGAACGGCGCGTAGCGAGACCAACCGACGCCAACCGCGCCAAACACCTGCATTCGGCGCCACAGTGTGTACGCAGCGTACAGATCCATGTCCGCGTACGGCGCGAACTGCAAACCACCTCCGACCTGAGCCAGGCCGGGTCCCAGGGCCAGATCCGGCGCGATCGTGAGATTCTTGAATGGCTCGAGAGTGTAGCGTACCCCCACCTGTAACGCCCCCATGAAGCCTGGCTCCCCACCGCCGAACACCGTCGTGACCCGTGCGATCGGCACCCATCGCCCAAAGTGGCGCAATTGCAGGTCGAGTGAGGCACCCGCGCTGGTGCCCATTGCCGCATCGCCGGATCGCTGCACGAGCCCGGTCAACTGGAGAGCCAGCGGGCCACTGTCCGCACGTTCTGACGGTAGGTCTGGAAGATCGCCCATCACGCCGACTGGCGCGATTGCCGCTCCGTGCCGGCCGGGCCGTTCCGTTGACTCCTGAGCGGTGGCGGCGACCGGCACGGCGAGAAGGGCACCTGCGAGCACTGCTGCGACACTGCGCATGGTCATGACCGTCCCCTGATGCTGCGGGCTGCATGCGAAGATGGCGGCGGACGCACCGGCGCGGAAGAGCCACCGTACGTGGGGCATTGCCCGCAACAGGGAGTTTGGTGCCTGGTGCAACGCGTGGGGCCCATTCGGGGGCGCATCAGCCTACTCGCCCGCGTCGGACGCGGACGTGGCCGCGAGCGACCTTGATTCTCTTGCTGAGTGCCGTATCGTGCGAGTCGTCTTCTGCAGGAGCCTACCCCGTTGCGTCCAAGCACGCGTGGTCTCATCCTCGCGCTGGTGACGGTCGTCCCGGCGCAACTGTCTGTCGCGCAGCAAGAGCACGTCGATCCACCGGGGGGGGCCGGATTCTCTGGCGCCTGGGCTGGCCGCGCGTACCATGACGGCGACTCCGCTGTCGTCGCCCTGGAGATCGAGCCAGCAGGCGACGACAGTGTCGCGCTCCGTCTCTCGATCCCGACCATACACATGCAGCGGACGAGTCTCGGGACCGTGTCAGTCACCGTCGACGGGGATTCGGTGGTCCTTGGGCCGTTTGCGCTCGAGTACGAGCGCAACTCTCAATCCTTGCGCGGGGTCCTGCCGAGAGCGCTCGTACCTGTGTATGACATTCCGATCGTCCTGCGGCGGGTCGAGCGGCTGACCCTGCCGCAGCGTGTGGCGCTCGATGCGCCCGTGAAGGTGCCCGCCTGGGTGTATGACGGTGGCGCTCCGATGTGGGCGGGTCCGGTCTACGGAGACGGGGCCGTCTATGCTGGCGACGACGACGGATACCTGCACGCGCTCGAAGCACGCTCGGGCACGAAGCGTTGGTCTTCACGGGTCGGCGCGCCGATCCGTTCCCGTGTCACGGTAGCCGATGGCGCGGTGTTCTTTCAGGCGGACGATGGGTACCTGTATCGCCTGTCCCGTGCATCGGGTGAGGTGACATGGCGCCGGCGGCTGCTGGATTCGGCGTTCACACGCATCCCGCTCGACGATCCGCGATCCCGGTGGGATCCGTTCGCGTCCGCCGTGACCGCCGGCGACGGGCGGCTGTTTCTCGGGACGGCAGACGGCCGCGTCCTGGCGATCACCTCCACGAGCGGCGATGCCTTGTGGACCTTCCGCGCCCATGACGCAATCGTTGCGGCACCGGCGGTCGCGGACGGAACGGTCTTCGTGGGGAGTTTCGATCACCACGTGTATGCACTCGACGCCTCGACCGGCGCGGTGCGCTGGAAACACGACACCGGGGCTCCGGTCGTCTCGACGCCGGCCGTCGCCACTGACCGAGTAGTCATCGGCAGCCGCAGCTACGAGCTGCTCGCCCTCGACAGCGAGACAGGGACCGCGATTTGGTCCCACTACGTCTGGTTCTCTTGGATCGAATCGTCGGTGACGGTGCGTGACGGGATCGGGTACGTCGGCAGCTCCGATGCGAATGTGGTGCTTGCGTTCGACCCCACGACCGGCCGTGAGTCGTGGAGGACTGACGTCTTCGGCTGGGCGTGGGGCCGTCCG
>JBDHDN010000261.1:0-6021 GCA_039591485.1 Gemmatimonadota bacterium | reverse complement strand
AGCACGGCATTCCTGCGCGGTACGCCTCCCGTCCGGTGATCCCATGTCTCCAGCGTGGCGGCGTCGATGTCCAGCAACTCGAGCGAGTGCAGCTGCCACTGTGTCCGCGTCACCCGGCCGGCCACCAGGACCTCGACGCCAAGGCCTGCGGCCGCCGAGAACGTGCGACGGCTGTACACACCGCTCGTGAAGCTGCTGTCCCCCCGGGTCCAGAAGGCGGCGGAGTCACCGAGCGCCACGATCTCCGGCCGCGGCTCGCCGAACGGCACCCAGTTGTCATTCAATCCGTCGCGCCACGACTCGGCCAGCACCGTGTCCGCGACCGCCTCGGCGATCTCGATCGGCACCGAGTCGGCCCGCCAGCCGCCCGCGGAGGCGTGGATCCACACCCGGCCGGCACGTCTGGGTAGGAGCACGCCGGCGGAATCGACGGACGCCACGGTCGGGTCGGCCGAGCGCCAGGTGACGGCCTGCGGCGGGACCGGACGCCCTGTGGGATCGACACCCTCGACGGCCAGCTTCCGGCCCGCCGTCAGCGGAATCGGTTCGGTCACCGGCACGAGGCGGAGGGTGTCGAGGTACGAGGGAGTGCCGGGCACCACGTCCCACACCAGTTGTGCGTTCGCGAGCTCCTCACCGCCCACCACGCGGCGGTCGCGGTCGTCGTCGAGCGAGAACGCATACCACCTGACGGGACCGTTCACCCGCTCCCGGTCGTGCCACAGAAGCCAGGCGCCGTCCGGACTGAGGGAAGCACTCCCACCGACGGCGCCGGGCAGCGGCGTGCGCGCGCCGGAGCCGAGGTCGACGACGTCGCGCACGTCCTTGCCGCCGTCGTCCCACTGGAGTACCACCCGATCGGCGTCGCGCCAGCCGAGCGGCACCGGCTCGTCGCGCGAGGCAACCGGCAGGCAGCGCAGCGCGCTCCCGTCCTGCGCGATCACGCACAGCGCGCCGGGCCCGCCGTCGTAGCGGCGGCGCCCGAAGGCGATGCGGGTGCCGTCGGGGCTCCAGCGCGGATAGCCGTCGCCCGCGTCGCCGTCGGTGAGCTGCCGCTCGCTGCCGGTGCGCAGATCGAGGATCGCCACGTGCGGGCGGCTCAGCGGATCCCACTTCCCGGTGGTGTAGACGATCGCCGAGCCGTCGGGCGCCCACGAGGGCGCCCCCTCGTCGGCCGGCGAGTAGGCGAGTGGCACTGCGGGCCGCCCGTCGTCGAACAGCTGCACCAGGTCGATGGCGCTCGAGTCGGTGGACACCTCGGCGACCCACGAGTCGCCGTCCGGCGCGCGGGCGGGCAGGGCGGACCCGGCCCACACGAGCGGCGCCAGCGCCGAGCGGGCCGGCGCGAGCGGGACCGGGATGTCGTTGCGCCACTCGTTGCGTCTGAGCTCGGCCCGCCAGGCAGCGTAGCCCTCCGGCGTGCGCGCAAAGGCGAACACCGCGGCGTCGGGCGGCGGCGCGTCGGGCCGCATCAGGAGCGCCAGCGCAGCGAGACCCGCAGCCGCGACGGGCGCACCGATGAGGAGCCGGCGGCGGCCGGAGTCGAGACCCAGCCGGATCGCGAGCGGCAGGGAGGCAACGAGGGTGCGCACCTGCTCCGGCCGTGCCGCGTCACCGAGCAGTTCCTTCACGAGGTCACGGGGGCCGCGCTGGTCGCCCTGCGCCCGCTTGCGGGAGAGCCAGTCACGATACAGCTGTGCGAGTACCGCGTCTTCGCCCGCCGATGCGAGCAAGTGCGCGGCCTGTCGTGTCACGACCGGATCGGTCCCCGCGTCGAGGGCGAGCGCCTTGCCCAGCGAGCGGCGCGCCACCTCCACGATACCTTCCGCGGTGCGGTCGAGCAGCAGGCCCGCCGCCTCGTCGTGCGCGATCTCCCACGTGGAGCCCGCACGGCTCACCAGGCCCCGCTCCTCGAGGGTCACCAGTAGCGGCTCGACGGTGTCCTCCGGGCGCTGGGTGGCGCGCGCCACCATCGCGAGCGACAGCGGCGTTCCTGCCACGGCCAGGGTGAGGAGCAGGATGCGCGACACCGGGTCCTGCTCGCTCAGCCGGCGCTGGAGGGCGCTGCCGGCCTCGAGCGACTGCGCGAGGGCCGCGGGCGCCGCACAGCTCCACGAGCCGTCTACGAGGGTGAGGATGCCCGACTCGAGCGCGTGCTGGAGCGACTCGAGCACCAGGAGCGGCGAGCCATTGCTCGCCGCCGTGAGCCGCGCCGGCAGCTCGCGCGCCCACGGCGCGTCCGGCAGCGTGGCGATGCTGCCGACCAGCTCGGCCACCAGCCGCTCGCTCAAGGGGCCCAGGTGCAACGTCGTCGCCTCGGTCCCGTCCGGCTTCACCGATTCGCTCGGCCGGGTGGCGCTCACCAGCAGCACGCGGCGGCCGTCGAGCCGCGACGCGAGCGCCGTGATCACCCTCCGCGAGTCGGGATCGGCCCAGTGGAGGTCGTCGAGCAGCACCGCCATCGGCGTCTCGTCGGCCACGGCACCGAGCAACTCGGCCAGGGCCACGATGCGGTGGCGCAGCGCCTCACCGTTGACGCCGGAGTCGGGGCGCATCGGATACCGGCTCGTGAGCGACGGGTTGAGGGTGACCAGCGCCGTCGCGGTGCCGGGCGATACCGCGGCGGCACCGGGCAGCTCCGAGAGCACCGCGGCCAGGTCCGCCGCGTGCGCGAACGGAATCGCCCGCTCACCGGAGTGCGCGCGCAGGTACACGGCCCGGGTGCCGCCTGCCCTGAGCCGGGCCATCGTGTCCTTGAGCAGGCGCGTCTTGCCCAGGCCGGCCGGCGCCACCACGTGCACGTGCCGCGCCCGCCCCTGCCTCACCTCGGCCCACGCCTCGACGATCGTCGCGAACTCGCGCTCCCGCCCCACCAGTTCGGCTCCAAGGCCGCGCCGCTCCACCTCCTCGTCCACCGCGGGCATCTGGTGCGCGCGGCGGATCGCGGCGCGGGTCGCGGGCTCGGGCTCCAGCTCTTCGTCCTCGAGCAGGTGGGACAGCGCGTCGGCTTCCATCGCCGCCGCGGTCCAGTCGTCGCCGGCGATGAGTGTCTCGAGCAAGAGGCGCCAGCCGGATTCGTTCAGCCGGTCGGCGTCGCGCGCGCGGCGAGCCAGCCGCTGCGCGTCGCGCATGTGTCCCTCGCCGAGGCAGCGCCGCGCCAGCGACTCGGCCGAGCGGAGGAACGCCGTGCGCAGCCGAATGCGCTCGAGCTCCGCCCACTGCTCGAACGCCGCGCCGCCCGGGGTGGCGAGGCCCGGCAGGAACTCACCGATGTAGCGGGATACCGCGCTCTCGTCGTCGCCCACGTTCACCGCGGCGATGAACGCGTCGCGATCGGTCATGACGGGGGCGGCCAGCTCGATGTCGCCATTTCGCGTCAGGAGCACGCGCTCGCCCACCTGTCGGCGGATGTGCCACACCGTCTGACGCAGCGCGTGGTAGGCGCGATCGGGCTCGGAGTCGGACCAGAGCAACCCGATCAGGTGCTCGCGGCTCGCCGTGCGTCGGGGGGAGAGCGCGAGGTAGACGACGAGAGCGAGCGGCTTGCCGGGCCCGAGCACGGGCTCGGCCGGGCCGCCCCCGCACGCGCGCGACAACTCGGCGGCGCCTAGGGTGGTGAGCGTCAGCCGGACATCGGTAGCAGACTCAAGTTCGTGTGCGAGCCCCATCTGACGCGCTTCTGACCTCACGATCCGATGTTAGCGTGGCACGAAATGCACCACCCCCTGGTCACCGCCGGTCAGGTCACGGCTCGTTTCGGCGTCGCACCCGCAAACGTGTCGTCCGGGCGGCGGGTCGGCAAGACGGCGCGAGGCCGTGGCCGGGGGGTGGCTCCCCCACGAGCGGCGCGGTTCGGACCGCTGATCGCGCGCCGCTGCATCCCCTCGCACGGGCGTGCCCGTACTTCCTCGAGAGCTCTTTCGGTACTCGGCCTGCCGAGCGTATGCTGTATGTTGGCGGCGGTCCACGTGGGGAGCGCCACCATGCCGGTCACGGCCAGACTCTCACAGAAGTTCTACGAGCGCCTTGGGGAAGAGGTCGCCAATGAGCTCGTGGACTGGTTCAACGCCGTGGATGCGACGTACCGGAACGATCTGCGCGAGCTCAACGAGCTGAACTTCCAGCGGTTCGACGCGAGGCAAGGCGAACGACTCGCCGAGCTGCGCGCGGAACTGCTCAGGTGGATGTTCGGCTTCTGGATCGCGACGCTGGTTCCGCTGGCGGGCTTGATGGTCGGGCTGTTCACGCTCTGGCGGTGATGCCGACGCGTTCCGCCACATCCAGCACGTAATCCACAAACCAGCAGACTCCTGAGAGAGACACACTCTCCCCGGGTGCCATGTGGCACCCGGGGCGCGCAGTTGAAGGGTGAAGTAGCGGAGAGCGCGGTCCGCGGGCTCGAGGATCGCGAAAATGGCGTTCACCGCGACGACGGGCTCGCCCGTCACAGGACGACGGTGAGCACGGTGCTGCGCTCACCGACCCCGGCCCTGTTCTCGCCGTAGACGCGGAACTCCCACTCGACGCCCTGCTCCTGGTGAGGCCGAGGCCGGGGAGCCTTGCTCAAGCGACGCGTCCCCTGTGCCGTTCGATTGCCCAGCGGATTCCCTCCTCAAGTACGCAATCGTTCGCGCTCTGCAGGCCGGCCCCGGATGCGGCAACTCGCCGTGGATCGCAAGCGACGACGTAGCTACACGCCCTTCTCCAGCGTCAGAATCGCGTCAGAATCACTGGACCTGTCGCGTCCATCCAGCAAATGACGCGGTTCTGACTTCGAGATGGTCTATTGGTCGGCGCGAAGCGCGCCGACCCCGGTCAGCTTCGGCCAGGAGAGAAGTTGCCTAGCATCGTGACCGGACGATGTGATCGGCGGTTGGCGGCAGCACACCTCTCCCCTCTGGAGGCAAACATGAAGCGAAGAACCGGATCATCGCTCGCGGTCTGTACCGTCGCCGGTGCGGCCGCGGCACTCTGGGCATGCGGCGAAGTCGCAGATCCTGGCAACGTCGGCACGATATCGTTTGACTTTGCGGCGATCCCGCCGAACATCACGAGCGTTGTCGCCCGTGTGGGCGGCGACTCGGTGGTCTTGACGCCAGCGAACACAGACAGCTCCGGGTTGGCGGCAAGGGGTAGCATGACCGTCTCGGTGGGTACGCACATCGTGCAGGTCGACGCGTACGAGGCGTCGGAACGATGGTACACCGGCAAGGACACGGTTGAAGTCGTAGCCGGCCAGACGGTTCCGGCAACGGTCGTCATGCGGTGCGTAAACGCTGGCTGTGATGGCCCACCCGCAGGCGGAATATCATTCTTTGGAGCGTTCCCGCTCCCTGAGAGCGAGCCCAATAACACGATCGCCTCCTGCGACACAACGAGCTGGTCCAGAAACTTCGACCTAATCACCGGACCCGGAGTCTGGGCCCCATACACGTACGGCGGTAGCGGTACGATCGCGAGCGACACGGACGTGGACTTCTGGTGCGCCTTCATCAGCTTCACGGCCGGTGACTCGCTGGTAGCGTTTACCCTCACGGGCGCCGCGTCTGGGGTTGATCCGGTTCTCACGCTCTATGACGCCACCGGCAACGTCCTGGCAAGCAATGACAATGCCGGTGGAGAGAACCCAAGCGACGCAAGGGTCGAGTGGGACGTCACGGCGTCCGGACGCTACTACCTCGCGGTCAGTGCTGCCGGTGCACCCGCCTCTCCAGGGCGATACAGCGTGTTCATGCACGTGGGATTGCCGCAAACGATTCCATGAGCCTTCGCCGCGCTGGCAATCGTGCCAGTGGCCTCCTCCGGGGGCCACTGGCCGCGGTGGCGCTCGGTGCCTCGGTACTAACCGGCTGCAGCTCGCCCCCACCGCCGACCGATCCCATCGTCACCATCCTGAGCGTGTTTCCCACTCCCGAGAGCGAGCCCAACGGCAGCATCACCGCCTGCGACACCACGAGCTGGGCGCGCAACTTCGATCTCATCCCTGGACCGGGCGTCCCGGCACCCTACTCGTACGGCGGA
>JBDHDN010000260.1:0-6030 GCA_039591485.1 Gemmatimonadota bacterium | reverse complement strand
TAGGCCACCGCTCTCCGTGTCAGTGTATACGTTCCCGACGTCTGGGACATCATGCGACTCGACGCAGATGCCGACTGGACGGTGGCGCAGCTCAAGTCGCAGGCACTCGCTCGGGCGACGGGCCGGCAGCTGCCGGCGTCCGAGTACATCGTGAAGTTCCGAGGCGCGCGGATCTTCGACGAGTCGCAACGGCTCTCCGATCTCGACGTGCCGGATCGGGCATCGATGATCGTACTTCCAGCACGCCGCCAGCCGGTGCGCTGAGCACCGGCGCACCAGGAGCTCGCCGGGCTTCGGCGGCCGCTGGCATCTCGATCCATGACCGTCCACATCTGCTGGCACCCCAGTTCACTCGATCACGATCCCGGTCCTGGGCATCCGGAGTCGCCAAAGCGCCTTGCGGCTGTGCTCGACGGGTTGCGCGCCGTGGAACCGGGGATCGAACTGCTATGGCACGAGTCGGAGGCGGCCACGATGCCGGCGCTCCTGCGAGTCCATCCGGCGACGCACGTGGACCGGCTTCACATGCTGGCCGGCATCGGTGGGGGACGGCTCGATCCGGATACGGCGATGAGTCGAGGCAGCTTCGAAGCCGCGGTCCATGCGGCAGGTGCTGCCCTCCAGGGCAGCCGGCTCGCCCTCGAGAGCGGCACATCCGTCTTCGTGCCCGTTCGACCTCCGGGACACCACGCGACCGCCGACCATCCAATGGGCTTCTGCCTGCTGAACAATGTGGTGGTGGCTGCTAGGGACGCGCTCGAGGAGTGGGGGGCGGCTCGCGTGTTGATCGTCGACTGGGACGTGCATCACGGCAACGGCACGCAGGCGCTGGTCGAGCGAGATGCTCGCGTCCGGTATGTCTCGCTCCACCAGTGGCCCTGGTATCCTGGGACAGGGCCGGCGCATGAACGCGGGGTCGGCAACATCTTCAACCTTCCCCGGCCGCCCGGACTCCCTCGGAGCCGATACGTGGGCGACCTCCAGGCCGCGGTCGAGCGCGCGGTGGATGGCTGGATTCCGGACCTGATCCTCCTGTCCGCTGGATTCGACGCGCTCGCGGGCGACCCGCTTGGCGGCTTCACGCTGGAACCGGAGGACTACGCCACCTGGGTGACGAGCTGGAAGGGCATCGGTGCCCCCATCGTCTCCGTGCTCGAGGGTGGTTACGCGCCGCAGCGGGTCGCGGCGGCCGCCATGGCCCACCTGTACGCCCTCTCCTAGTGTCGTTGGTCCCCCAACCGTAACTTTGCGGCACATGCCTCGCCGTCTCTCCCTTGCCAGCTTCACATCCGTCCTGCAGCCCTGGGCAGATGTGGCCGAGCCGATTCACCGGCGTCTTGCTCAGCTGGTCGATGCGGAGGCGGGGCAGGAAGTGTTGTGGGTGGGATGCGGGACCGGACGCTCGGTACTGTGGTGGGCGCGGCGCTTCGAGACCCATGTTCAGGGGATCGACGCCGACGGCCGGGCTGTCGATGCGGCCGAAACCGCCGCGCGGGACGCGGGTCTGGCGCGTCTGACCTCGTTCCAAGCTGCCGAGCCGTTCGACCTGCCACATGAGGCGCAAGTGTTCGATCTGTCAGTCGCCAACTTTCTCAACCTCGAACTCGACGGCGCAACCGGAGCCACCGTGGTGGCCGAGTTGGCGAGAGTCGCGCGGCCGATGAGCACCGTCGCCGCCCTGGTACCGTCCTGGCTCTCAACGCCGCGACCCGAGGACGCCGCGGCAGTCAACGCGCTTGGTATCCGACCAGCCGTGCTCGTGGAGTGGAAGAGCTTCTTCCGCTCTGCCGGCGTCGTCGAGCTCGCGGTCGAGGACGCCGCGGCGGATGGCGGCTGGATCGCGCCCGGTCTCTTCGGTCTCCTGGTCCGCGGCTGGCGCGCCGCGCGATGGAACGGAGTCCGCACGGTCCTCGGACCGGAGACGGCGAGGCTGCGCTCCCTGGCGCAGCGTCGCGTGCTCGGTCTCTCTATCGTGAAGGGGACCCGCTGGCAATCGGAATGATCCCGGCCGCCTGCTCCGTTGCACTTCCCATCCCCAGCCCGACCCCCTACAGCTATGCGATTCCAGCCGGGCTGGCGGACCGAATCGTCCCTGGGACGCGCGTCGTCGTCCCGGTACGGCGCCGCGAGCTCGTGGGGGTCGTGCTCGATGTCGGCGAGGCGCCCGATCGCGAGCTGAAGCCCGTGCTCCTGGTCCCGGACACCCGACCGGCGGTATCCCCGCCGGCCTTGGAGCTGGCGCAATGGCTCTCACGGTATTACGCGACGCCGATCGGGTTGGCTCTGCGGACGATGCTACCGTCCGCCCTGTGGGGAGGTTCCCGCCTGGTCGTCGAGGCCGTCGACGCCCGCCGCGCGTCGGGCGGTGTGAGCGAGACCGTCGTACGGGCCCTACTCGAGGCGGGGGGGCGCACCACGGCAGCTGCGTTGGCTCGCACGCTCAAGCGTCCGGTCTGGGACGTGTTGCAGCGGCTCGAGCGCGCGGGGGCGGTGTCCCTCGAGACCGAGCCGCCGAATCTCGGGCCGGCGGTGCGCACGGAGCGCTTCGTCCTGCTCACGCGGTACCTGCCGACCCTCCTCGAGCGGGACCGGGAGTTCGGTCGTGCGAAGCGTCAGCGCGATGCATACGATGCCATCGACAGCCTCGGTGGTGAAGTGGCGGTTGCGCACCTCACGAAGCAACTCGGTTTTTCGAGCGGCATCGTCTCGGCACTGGTGGCGCGCGGCGCTGCGCGGATCGAGGCGCGGGAGCGGCCTCGCGATCCGTTCGCAGAGCTCACGGCGGTACTCCCGGCGACACCGAGCCCGGACCAACACCGCGCGATCCGCGCCATCCGCGCCCTGCCACCAGGAAGTGCCCTCACGCTGTTCGGTGTCACTGGGAGCGGCAAGACGCTGGTGTACCTGGAGGCGCTGCGCTCGGTCGTCGAAGCCGGGGGCGGCGTCATCGTGCTCGTGCCCGAGATCTCGCTCACCCCGCAGACCGTGGCGCGTGTGCGGGGCGTCTTCGGCGACCGGGTCGCCGTGCTCCACAGCGGCCTGTCCGACGGCGAACGTGTCGACGCGTGGCGCAGCCTTGCGAGCGGAGAGCGGCGGGTGGCCGTCGGGGCGCGATCGGCAGTCTTTGCGCCTGTCCAGCATCTCGGTGCAATCGTCGTGGACGAGGAACACGACGCCAGCTACAAACAAGGCGAGCAGCCGCGATATCATGCCCGGGATGTCGCCCTGAGAAGAGCGCGGATCGAGGCAGCCCGGGTCGTGCTCGGCAGCGCCACGCCGGCGCTGGAGACATGGGCCGCCCGGGAGCGGATTCCGGTGGTGCCGCTGCCCGAGCGGATCGGCGGTCGGCCGCTGCCGCCGGTGACCTTGATCGACATGCGCTCGGAGCCGCGCGTGCGAGAGGCAGGCGTGGTGCCGTGGTCGCAGACGCTCGACGAGGCGGTGCGACACACGCTCGACGACGGCGACCAAGTACTCCTGCTGCTGAATCGGAGAGGCTTCGCGCACTTCCTTCAGTGCCCGGCGTGCGGCCGCGTCTGGGAGTGTCCATCGTGCAGCATCTCGCTCACCGTGCACCGCGATCCCGCCGGACTGCGGTGTCACTACTGCGGACACCAAGAGTCGCTGCCATCGACGTGTCCGGAGTGCAGTGCGGAGACGCAGCGGTCCCGGGGCATTGGGACCCAGACCCTCGAGCGGTGGCTCACCGAGCGAATCCCGCGCGCACGCCTCGCCAGGATGGATGCGGATACCACGGCGGGCAAGTGGTCGCACCAGCGCATTCTCGACGCGGTCGCCCGGCGAGAGGTCGACGTACTCTTCGGCACGCAGATGATCGCCAAGGGACTGGATTTCCCCGGCGTAACGTTGGTCGGAGTGGTGGATGCCGATACGGGACTGCATCTGCCTGATTTCCGGGCTGCGGAGCGCACGTTCCAGCTCGTGGCCCAGGTCGCGGGAAGGGCGGGCCGCGGTCCTCGTGGCGGGAGGGTCCTGGTGCAGACGCACACGCCGGGACACTACGCCTTGAGCACGGCAGCCCGGCACGACTTCGAAGCGTTCGCCGAGCGCGAGCTCGCGGGGCGGCAATCGCCACCCTATCCACCGCATGTCGCACTGGTCAACGTGGTGGTGAGTGGAACCGATCACGCCTCGGTGGCGGACGGTGCCGTTCGATTGGGCGACTGGCTGCGCGGCTTGATCGAAACCCGGACGGAAGGACGGGTCGACGTCGTAGGGCCGGCGCCGGCGCCGCTCGCTCGGATCAAGCGGCGGTGGCGCTGGCATTTGGTGCTCCGCTCGGCGGATCGGCGTCTCCTCGGGCGTGTGCTGCGGTACGCCACGGCTCGGCCCCCGGCGTCGCCGACGCTCCGCGTCGTGTTCGATCGCGACCCCCTCTCGCTGCTGTGACGCCCGTTGCTCTCACGATTACGCTCCGATATCTTGGAGCCGCTTTGGCCTTACGGACCACGTGGATGGAGCCTGACACCTACGCACGAGTCGTACGCAGCAGCGGACAGGGCATGGGGTGGATGCGCGTGGCGGCATCGATCGCAGACGCGGTGCCGCGCGAGGCGATTGATCGCATCTGGCTGTTTGCTCCGGTCCGGCGCGAGGATCGCGAGTGGGGGACGGCCGTGGTCTCCCGACGCACGGAGGACGGGCGCAGCCGGATCTACACGGCGAGTTACCTGATGATCGTGCGCGGGCGGGAGCGTGGTCGGGGCAAAGTCACGATCGAGGAGGTCGGCGAGAGCCCCCCCGAAGTGGTGCACGAGGTGATCGCCGGAGTGCAGGAGCGGGCCGGGGAGCCGTCGCCCCCCACCGAGATCCCGCCCGAAGCGTGGTTCCCCCGCGACGAGGCCGAGGTAGAAGCGGCTCCAGGGCCGGCCGTCCACGAGCTACCCACTGGGGAACCGTCCTTGGTTTACCATCCGAACGAGGCGACGCAGCGGTGATCGATCCAAACGTCTTCCTCCCGAGCAAGGCGTTCCTGACCAAGGGGGTGGGGCGTCACCGGGAGAAGCTCACGAGCTTCGAGATGGCGCTCCGCGAGGCCGGGGTCGCGCAGTATAACCTGGTGCGCGTCAGCTCCATCTGGCCGCCACACTGCGAGCTGGTCAGCCGGCATGAGGGCGTCGGAATGCTCCGGCCGGGTCAGATCGTCTTTGCCGTCGTTGCGGAGGCCTCGACGAACGAGCCGTCCCGGCTCGCGACTGCGGCCATTGGGCTCGCCGTACCGGCCGATCCCAGCCACCACGGCTACATCTCCGAGCACCACGCGTTCGGCCAGCGGCAGCATCCGGCCGGCGATTATGCCGAGGATCTCGCCGCAAGCATGCTGGCGACGGTTCTGGGAGTCCCGTTCGATCCCGAGCAGGCCTGGGACGAGCGACGTGAGCAGTGGCGGCTGTCGGGTGAGATCGTCGATTCGATGAACATCAGCTGCTCGGCCGAGGCCCAGGACGACGGACGCTGGGTCACGGTCGTCAGCGCCGTGATCTTCTGCGGATGAATGAGTTCCGCGAGGGGGGAGGTGCCGGGCTGCCGGCGTCGCTCTCCCGGCTCCCCTGGGGGCCGCCCGAGTCGTTTCTCGGCCTGCCTGCCGACGAAACGGTCTTCGCGGCATGTCCCATCGCCATCCTCCCCATACCGTACGAGGCGACGGTCTCGTACATGGGGGGGACCTGCTTCGGTCCCCGGGCACTACTTCACGCCTCGCGCTTCGTCGAGGTGTACGATCACGAGCTGGACGCTGAACCGTACCGGGTGGGCGTCACGACGCTTCCCGAGTTGGTGCTCTCGGGTGCCGGTCCGCACGCGGCCCTCGAGGAACTGTGCCACGCCTACGAGACGCTGCTCGACGAGCGAAAGTTCGTCATCATGCTCGGCGGTGAGCACGCGATCTCCGGACCACCGATCCTGACGCACGCTGCTCGTACGAGTGGACGCCTCTCGGTGCTTCAGCTCGACGCACACGCCGACCTCCGCCCGGAGTACGAAGGGACACCGCTCTCGCACGCATCGGTG
>JBDHDN010000259.1:0-6065 GCA_039591485.1 Gemmatimonadota bacterium | reverse complement strand
ATCGAGACCACATGAAGCTCGACGCGCCCGAGGCCCGCTCCCTCGCGGCATTCATGACGACGTGGGATCCGCACGTGCTGCTCGATCTACACACGACCAATGGGACCCGACGGGCGTACGAGCTCCTGTACGCGCCGCCGCTTCACCCGGAAACCGACCCCGCCATCGACCGCCTGCTGCGATCGGCGTGGTTGCCCGAAGTGACGGAGCGGATCGCCGAAGCGGATGGCTGGCACTTCTACTACTACGGCAACCTCCCGTACCGGAGAAACGTCGAGCGCGGCTGGTACACGTTCGACCATCGTCCACGGTTCAACACCAACTACATCGGATTGCGCAATCGCTTCGGAATCCTGAGCGAGGCATATGCGTACGCGCCATTCGAACTTCGGGTCCAGACGACGCGGCGCTTCGTCGAGGAAGTCGTTGACTACGCGTACCGAAATGCCACCGCGGTGCGGGTGGTGACGGAGGCGGCTGACGCCACCGCACTCTCCGGGAGGTCATTTGCCGTGCGGGCGACCTTCGCCCGGGGTGACTCGGTCGACATCCTGCTCGGTGAGGTGGCCGAGGAGCGCCACCCGTACACCGGCCAGCCGATGTACCGACGTCTCGACGTCATGCACCCGGAGCGGATGCCCGATTTCGGCAGCTTCAGTGGGACAGAGACCGTCACGGTCCCCGAGGCGTACGTCGTGCCGCCCGAGCTGTCGGCGGTGCTCGGGCAACTCGCCGCGCACGGCGTGGTGGTGGAGCGGTCGACCGGTGCGCAGCGTCGTACGCTCGAGCGTTTCCGGATCGACTCGACCTCGGTGGCGGAGCGTGAGTATCAGGGACGCCGCGAGCGGACCCTCTTCGGCCGGTACGAGCTCGTTGAGGACACGCTCCCGGCAGGTACAGTGCTCGTGCCGACGGCGCAGCCCCTTGGCAGGCTCGTCGTTATGTTGCTGGAACCGCGCTCGGACGACGGGCTCACTGCCTGGAACGTCCTCGATCGGGTCCTGGACGGTGCCACCACCTATCCGATTCGGCGCGTGCCGACGCACTGATACACCGACTGCTTGCGCGAGCCCCCTACCGGAGGTCCACTATCGCATGAGGCTGTTTTTCAGATTCCCCATCCTCGCACTCTGCCCCGTTCTGCTGTTGGCCGGCGCGGTGCGCGCCCAGGAGCGCGTGATCGGCGCCGAGTACGGTGCGGTGGCCGACAGCATCATCGATGCGGCGCTGTCCGACAGCGCCGCGTACGAACGCCTCGCGGTGCTGGTCGACCGATTCGGCCCCCGTTTCAGTGGAACTGACAACCTGGAGCGTGCGCTCGATTGGATCCTCGAGGAAATGCGTGCAGACGGGCTCGAGAACGCGCGTGGCGAGCCGGTGATGGTACCGCGGTGGGTACGGGGGGAGGAATCTGCGACCCTGGTCGAGCCCCGGCCGCGGGTGCTCCCCATGCTCGGGCTGGGCGGAAGTGTCGGTACGCCTCCGGAGGGCATCACGGCCGAAGTGGTGGTGGTCGGCAGCTGGGAGGAGCTGGAGCAGCGCGCGGATGAAGCCGTAGGACGGATCGTGCTGTTCAACGTGCCGTTCACCGGCTACGGAGAGACGGTGCAGTACCGCAGTGGCGGTGCCATCGCCGCGGCCCGCGCAGGCGCAGTCGCCGCGCTGCTCCGGTCGGTGACGCCGCACTCGCTCCAATCACCTCACACCGGCGCGATGGGCTACGCCGAGGGCGTGCCCCGTATTCCGTTCGCCGCGGTGACCGCGGAGGACGCCGCTATGATGCAGCGGATGGTCGACCGAGGGGAACGCGTCGTGGTTCGGCTGACGATGGGCGCTCGCAGCTTCCCCGACGTCGAATCCAGGAACGTGGTGGCGGAGCTGGTGGGACGTGAATTCCCGAACGAGGTGGTGGTGCTCGGTGGTCACATCGACTCGTGGGACGTCGGCCAGGGTGCAATGGACGATGGCGGCGGTTCGGTCGCCGCGTGGGAGGCCGTGCGACTGCTGCATCGCCTCGGGCTACGCCCGCGCCGCACCGTGCGCGTGGTACTCTGGACCAATGAGGAGAACGGGCTCCGCGGCGGGCTCGGGTATCGCGACGCACATGCGACGGAGCTCGACGATCACGTGCTGGCGATCGAGTCCGACGCCGGTGTCTTCAAGCCTCTCGGATTCGGGTTCGGGGGCTCCGACGACGCGTATGCGATCGTGCGCGATATCGGCATGCTGCTCGCTCGGATCGACGCGGACTCGATCACTCGGCCGGGAGGGGGGGCGGATATCGGTCCGCTCATGCGGGAAGGCGTCCCGGGCATGGGATTGCGCGTTGACGGACGAGAGTACTTCTGGTATCACCATACGGATGCCGATACGATTGACAAGCTCGACCCGCGCGAGATCGCCGAGTGTGTCGCGGCGATGGCGGTGATGGCATACGTGGTGGCGGAACTTCCGGAGCCTCTGCCGCGTTGATCAACCGATGGCGCCGGGTGATCCGGCGGCCAGGCTGAGCGTCTGGAACCGAGGAGAGATCATGACACGATCACGAGCCTTCCCCTTGCTCGCACTGATTGGCGCGCTCGCGGCGTGCACTGCCGGTGAGCAGGCGGAGGAGCAGCAACCGATGCAGGAGCAGGCAGCGGCCACCATGGCTGCCACGATGCCCGACTCCACGGCCGAGGCGTTGTGGAGCCATCTCGAGGACGTCGACTTCCGCGCGGCGTGGACGCTCTGGCCTGGCAAGGGCGAACTCTACGCCGGTCAGCAGCCGCACGGCATGTTGCTCACCACGTACCTCAACGAGCAGGCGCTCCAGGCGGTGAACGACCAGGCCGGCACGATGCCGGCCGGTGCGATCGTCGTCAAGGAGAACTATACGCCGGACTCGACCCTCGCGGCCACGACGGTCATGTACAAGGTTGCGGGCTACAATCCCGAGGCGGGTGACTGGTTCTACCTCAAGCGACTCGCCGATGGCATGGTCGAGGCCTCTGGGCGGGTCGCGGGATGCCAGGGCTGCCACGCACAGCGGGCTGACAACGACTATCTGTTCACGGGCTCGCTGAGCCCGTAGTCGGCCGCCGCGTCTGTGGTCTTGTGGTTGGGGCCGAGCCCGCATGGGTCCGGCCCCAAAGCGTTTCAGGACGTTCCGACCCCCGTCGCGTCACCCGCGAGGCGGGAGAGAGTGCCGAGCTGCTCCGCTGTGCCCAACGCGATGATCAGGTCGTCGGGCTCGAAGCGCATCTCGGCGGGCGGATTGGTGAGGATGGCTCCCTGATTGTGCCGGCGCACGGCGAGCACGTTGGCTCCCGAGCGCTTCCGCACCTCGGCTTCGGCAACCGTCTTTCCGTGCAAGTCCGAGTCGGGTCGCACGCGACATTCCTCGAGGACGAGCTCGAGCTGTCCCGAGTGCATCACGACGTCGAGGAAGTCGATGATCGAGGGACGCAGGAGCTGACGAGCGATCCGCCGTCCGCTGATGGTATAGGGTGAGATGACCTGTGTCGCACCGGCCCGCAGCAGCTTTGGCTCGCTGGCCGGCTGGTTGGCTCGCGCCACGATGCTGAGGGCGGGGTTGAGCGTGCGCGCGCTGAGCGAGATCATGAGGTTCACCGCATCGTCACCCGTCGTAGCGACGAGCCCTGCCGCCCGCTCGACTCCGGCCAGCCGGAGGACCTCGTCGTCGGATGCATCGCCCTGCAGCGATGGCACGCCGGACAAAACGTCCCCGAGCGCGGACTCCCGTTCGTCCACGACGACGCACGGTGCCCCCTCTGCCTGGAGGTCGACTGCAACCTGTTGCCCGACTCGACCAAAGCCGCAGATGATGTAGTGACCCGTCATGTCATCGATGCGCCGCTGCATACGTGCCTTTCGGAGCGAGCCGGTCAGCTCGCCACTGATGATGTTCTGTCCGATGGCGGCGAACAGGTACGTCACCGATCCCACTCCGGCGATGATGAGTCCCGCCGTGAACGTCCGTCCGACAGAGGAGAGGGGGCGCACCTCGGTGAATCCGACTGTCGAGAGCGTGATCACCGTCATGTAGAGGGCGTCGAGGAGCGCCCAGCCCTCGATGACCATATAGCCGACCGTGCCGACGGTTGCGATCGCAAAGACTGCCCCCACGAAGCGGAGGAGTCGGGCACGCATGCGCCGGACGCGCCGGGTGGCTTGACGCTGGGCTTGAGGCATCTCCCGTTCCTTCAACGGTGCGGTAGTATGTACCGCGCGCGTCGTGCCAGGCAAGCGGGTGCTGGCCACTCGTACGCCATGCGCGTATCGTTCGATGCATCGCGCCGGGTGCCGGCGCGTTCCTCTGCCACCCTCGGACAGGAGGTCCTCCCACATGAGCGATCACGTCTACAAGGTGACCGAGTTGGTCGGGTCGTCACCGGACGGTCTCGAGCAGGCCATCAAGAACGCCGTCAACCGCGCCAAGAAGACGGTGCGCAACATGCGCTGGCTCGAAGTCCAGCAGATCCGGGGACACATCGAGGACGGCGCGGTACAGCACTGGCAGGTGATCGTGAAGATCGGCTTCACCCTCGACGACTGACGTGCGCCGCCTCCCGTTCGTACTCATGCTGCTCCTGGCGACGGCGCACGCCGCGGCCGGCCAGGAGCGCGCACTCCGCCTCTACATCTCGGCGGACATGGAAGGGGTGAGCGGCGTGGTGACCGGCGATCAGCTCGGGCCGGGTGGCTTCGAGTACGAGCGGTTTCGTGAGATCATGACGCGCGAGGTGCTCGCGGCCATCCGTGGCGCGAGAGCAGCCGGCGCGGGTGACGTGCTGATCAGCGATTCCCACGGGAACGGCGAAAACCTCCTTCTCGAGCTGCTACCCGCCGATGTCCAGGTGGTGCGGTCGTGGCCGCGCCCGCTCGGCATGATGGAAGGGATCGACTCGACGTTCGACGCCGTGTTCTTCGTGGGGTACCACGCCGGCACGACCAATCCCGACGGTGTCCGGGCGCACACGTTCTCCAGTGCACGACTCGCGGATGTCCGTCTCAACGGCCAATCCGTTCCCGAGGCGGGGATCAACGCAGCGATCGCTGGGCATTTCGGTGTGCCGGTGGTGCTCGTGACCGGCGACGACGCGGCGGTGGCGGAGATCCGCTCCGTCGTTGGCGACGTGGAGGCCGCGGTGGTGAAGTGGACCATCAGCTTCCACGCGGCGCGCACGCTGATGCCCGAAGCCGCGTATGCGCTCATCGAGGCGCGTGCCCGCTCGGCGATCGCCGGGCTCGCGTCCGCGCGGCCCTATCGGGCGGACAATCCAGTGACCCTGGACGTGCGCTTCAAGAACTACCGGCCCTCGCAGGTCCTGGCGTTCCTCCCGATCGTGGAGCGGACCGACGCGCACAGTATCCGCTACGTTGGGAACGACATCCTGGCCGTGTCGCGATTCCTACAGTTCTTGACTGGCTACGACGCCGGGCTCGAGCCGTAGCAGCGGCCGACCGGTGTCACACGAGACGCACGAGCGGGACGGGCAGGGCCACGACGTGGTCATGGGCGCCGGAAAGCGATCCCCGTAGCCCTCCCCGCATCCAGCACGAACCCGGTGACTCGCCCGTCCGTACCTCTGGCGAACGACACCGTGGCGCCTCCGCGCGTCTCGAATCGGTCGGGTCCGGCGTACCGCAGGTCCAGTGGCTCCGCGGGCGCATCACGCGGAACCACGCGCAGCGTGCGGCCGTCGAGTACCACGTCGACAACCCGGGGCAGTTCGTCGCTGGCGAACCGCCCGGTGAACTGGTGGCGGTAAGCCCGAAAGTCCCGTGCCAGGTACAGCTCGGCAACCTGCCGGGAAAGGAGGGCCGGGTCGATGCCGCCCAGGTTGCAGAGGGTGATCACCGCGAGTCGCTGGTCGGGGAAGCGGAGGAGGTTGGTGCGGAAGCCCATCATCGATCCGCCGTGCTCCACCGTCCGTTCACCGAGATGCTCCCCGAGCGTGAGTCCGAGAGCATAGTCGATCGTGTCGCCGGAGGCGAGCACGCCTCGCGTGTGGAGCAGGTCGAGCAACGGCTGACCGCCGACCGTCCCAGTGTAGAGGTTG
>JBDHDN010000258.1:0-6068 GCA_039591485.1 Gemmatimonadota bacterium | reverse complement strand
GGTAGACCGTGGCCATCCCGCCGGCACCGAGCTCGCGCTCGATGCGGTAGCGATCGGCCAGCGCCACCGTGAGTCGCTGGGTGATCTCTCCCACGCTACCGCTCCCCCCGGAACCGGCCGCGGATTTCCTCGAACCAGTGCTGTACGAGGACGAGGTTCAAGTCCGCGCCGGTCGTTCCAGATCTGTTGGTGACGAGAAGGCGCTTGCCGTTCGGGTCGACGGCGAACGCCGGATGGTAGGCGTCGACATCAAAACTCGGTGCCGGGAACAGCACCTGCTGCCGTCCGACGGAGATCGCGCCGCGCCCCGTGACGCTCACAGCGACGAGGTTCCTCGCGCCGTCCATGAAATACAGTTGCGATCCGTCCGGTGCCCACACCGGGCTGGACCCGCCGCGCACCGACACCTGCCACCGTGCGTCCTCGGTGTTCGGGAACGGCACCACGAAGACCTCGGGCTGACCGGATTCCGTCGATATGTACGCCAGGAGGCGGTCGTCCGGCGACAGCGCTGGTGCGTATTCGTCGGCCGGGGTCGCCACCAGCGGCCGCGGGACGGTATCGACCCCGATGCGTTGGCCGACGATGTCCCTGACGCCGTCCGACCCGCCGACGCGGGCGACGAGCCACCCTCCATCGTGCGACCACAGGATCTGCTCCACGCCGAGCTGATGCTCCAACAGCACCTCATCCTGGCCGCCTCCGTCGGCCCGCCGGGCGACGGCGCGCTTGGGTCCCACCGTACCCGGGCGATTCGAGATGTAGCCGACCCGGCGCCCGTCCGGTGACCACACGGGGCGCTCGTTCGTCTCTCCCTCGAACGACAATCGCGATGCAGGCCCCCGGTCCAAGGTCTTGACCCAGATGTCCTGGGTCCCCCCCACGGTCAGCGACACCGCGGCCCGATCCCCGCTCGGCGAGATGGATGGTGACCCGAAGAACCCGGCCCACTCGGGGTCGACGTCCGACGCCTGTCCCTGCATGTCCACCCAGGTGAGTTGGATTTCGCCACCCCCTCCCGGCCGATAGAGCAGCGAACCGGACCGCGAAATCTCCATTTCCGGAACGATGCGAACCTGCATGCCGACTCCCTCGGCGACCGGCACCGCGGGGCCCGTGATGGTGGCATTGCCGGCATCGAACGGTGCGGCGAACACCGAACCCATCCGGTCGGCGTAGGCGAGGTGGCCCGTAGGCAAATACCACGCGCGCGCGGCGTCTTCGACCAGAACGCGCATCGCGCCGTCGGCGAGGTCGACGACCCCGATGTCCATCTTGGCGCAGCTCGCGGTGCACATGGTCACCAGCGCGCGCTTCGATCCCGGCAGGCCGTCCGGGAAGAAGAAGCCACCACCCGCGGCGCTGTCGATGCGGACCACGGGCTCGGCGTCGCCCCCGGCCGCCGGCATGCGGTGGAGACCCCAACTTCCGTGTGTGAACAGGAGCGTGCCGTCGTCCAGCCACGCCGCACCTGGGAGTGTGCCATTTGCCGAGTCCGCGAGCGTGATGGGCGACCCCCCCGTCACCGGTACTTTCCGCAGCCGCTGTTCCGCCGTGAACGCGATCCATCGGCCGTCCGGCGAGAACCGGGGGCTCATCGCCCCATCGGTACCGCCGAGCGGCACCGGATCCAACCGGTCCATGCTCCTCAGCCAGAGCTGCCGACCCTGGCTTCCGGGACCCACGAACACGTACTGCTGGCCGTCCGGCGAGATGGCGAGCGGCGAACCGAAGGCAGGAGGAATGGCAAACTCCGGGGCCACAGCCAACTCGAACCGCTGCACCGGCGCGGCTGGCTTGCGCAGAGCTGAGAACCATCCGGCGCCGGCCGTCACGCTCATCAGCACGAGTGCGGCCACCAGCGCAATCGTCATCGGTTTCCTCGCAGGCCGTGCCCCGCGCGTTGCAGCAGCATCAGCGACTTCGGTCGACCCGAAACCCGGTGTGCTCAGGGCGGCCGCGAACGCGGACGCCGACGAGAAGCGATCGGCCGGCAGCTTGCTCAGTGCCTTCGCGATCGCCGCGGCGACGTGGACGGGAACGGTCTCGCGTGTCGCCGTGACAGGCGGAGCCTTCTCGGTGATCACCTTCGCGACGATCGCCTGCGCCGTGGACCCCGTGTACGGCGGGTCGCCCGTGAGCATCTCGTACAGCATGGCACCGAGGGAGTAGACGTCGCTCCGCGCGTCCAACTCCCGGTCCCCCATCGCCTGCTCGGGGCTCATGTAGTGCGGAGTTCCGATGGAAAGCCCCGTCTCCGTCAGCCGGTTTCCGCCCGCGTGGCTCAGCGCCAACGCAATGCCGAAGTCAGCAATCAGCGGCTGCCCGTCGTGGATCAGCACGTTTTCGGGCTTGATGTCGCGATGGATCACGCCCTGCCGGTGCGCGTAGTCCAAGGCACTCGCCACGTCCTTTGCCAGCGCGACCGCCTCCTCGATACCCAGCTGCTTCTCGTGGTCCAGCTTGTCCCGGAGCGTCTGGCCCTCGACGTACGGCATCACGTAGTACAGGAACGACTCCGCCTCACCGGAGTCGTGCAGCGGCAGGATGTGCGGGTGCTGCAGGTTCGCCGTCACCTTGATCTCCGCCAGGAACCGCTCGGCCCCGATCACCGCCGCGAGTTCCGGGCGCAGCACCTTGAGCGCCACCTTCCGCTCGTGCTTCACGTCGTGCGCCAGATACACGGTCGCCATCCCGCCTGCGCCGAGCTCGCGCTCGATCACGTAGCGGTCGGCGATTGCACCGTCGAGTTTCTTGGTGAGCTCGCTCACGAGCGTTTCTCCTTAGCGCGTTCCTCTACGACTGTCGCGTGCACGGCGCAACGGGTCAGGTCCCACGTCGCGCCCGTTGCGCGTTGTAGGTTGCACCCCGCGAGGCTTCTACCTCGCATCCGCCACCCGCCGGCGGAACTCCGTGATCCAGTTCGGCGCAATCACGAGATCGAACGCGTCGGACGCCGCCGTCAGCACCACGAAGCTTCCGTCGGCGCTGTCGTAGGCAAAGTCACTGGTCAGCGTGTTCGCGAAGTCCACGCCCGTGGCCACCGTGTCCCGCCCGAGCAGGGTGAAATCCTCCCCCAACGCCACACGCGCGGCGATGATGGTGCCGCTGCCCGACCGGTAGAAGAGTCGCGTGCCGTCCGCGGCCCAGATCGGCTCCACCCCTCCCGTGACCGAGACCTGCACCTTGGAGGACGGATCCGGAAACGACCGGACGTACACCTCGTCCCGGCCGGATTCGTCCGACGCCACGGCCACCCAGCGACCGTCAGGAGAAAAATGCCCCCCGTACTCGTTCGCGAGCGTCGCGACGTACGGCCGGACCACGCCGCCGGAATCGAGCGGCACGCGAAAGACGCTCCAGTTACCCTCGGCGAGCGAGGTCACCAGGAGCGACTGACCGTCCGGTGCCATGACGGCCCACGGGGTGAGCAGCGGGTGCTCCATGAGCTTCTCCGGCGGCGCCCCCCCGGCCGCGAGCTGCTTCCACACGGCACCCCGGGCCGAGTCGCCGGTGGCCGTGAAGACCACGTGCGACCCGTCGGCCGCCCAGTTCACGGACGTGACCGACTCGAGCGTCGTGAGCCGCGCGAACGTCCCGAGCCGGCGGTCATAGATCCAGACGTCGCTCTCCCGGCCCTGGCCGAGCACCACGGCGATCCGACGTCCGTCGGGGGAGAGTGCCAGCGACCCGAGCTCCCGGGCCTCCGGAAGCATGGGATCGACGGCACCGCTGGGCCTCACCGAGGCGAGCCGGGCAAGCCTCTGGCCGCGGGACACCACGAGGGCTCCTCCGCGAGACACGAAGATGCCGGAGTTGCCGTTGTTGGCCGAATGGACCTGCACCGGGTCGTGCACGGGGATCGGCCGGCCCACGACCGCCATGCTGCGAGCGTCGAGGGCGACCGCCATCACCGCACCGTCGTCCTGCACGTACACCAGCATGCCGTCGAGCACGGCGAGCGGGCGGATGCCCTCGATACCGAGTCTCGCCACCGAGCCGTCATCGAGCGAGGCGATGGCAAGCTCTGACGACGCGAGACTGCCGGACCAGATGACGAACACCACCGCCGTCTCCCCGGGAACCGCGATCGGCCACAGATGCTCGAGCTCGCCGGTCATCGTATCGGGATACGTCAGGGCCAGCGGCTCTCCGCCGGCCGCGCTCACACGCGCCAGACCCCGGATCGGGCCGATCGCACCGAGGATGATCTCGCCGCCGTCCGTCCAGTCGGCCCCGTTGAACGCGCTGGCATCGGCGACCGTGACCGGTGCGCTGCCGTCCAGCCGCACCTTGCGGTGTTTGCCTCCCACCTCGAAGGCCAGCCACGCGCCGTCAGGGGAGAAGTACGGCTGCATGGCACCCTCGGTGCCGGGAATCGGCTGGGCTACGAGCTGATCGGTGCGTAGCAGGTGCAGCTGGCTGTCGTCCGCGGTCGCCACGTTGTACACCACGGCACCGCCGTCGGGAGAGATCGCCGCCGGCCACGGCCACCAGTTCGGGTTCGGTTGGGTAGTCGCCGTGGTGGACATGACGAACCGGATCGGCGGAACGGGGTCGGCCACGTCCGGACTCCGCGTGAGGAGCGGCGAGGCCGCGACGGCCGCGAGTGCGACGACCGACGGCACCAGGACCATCGGGTCGCGCAGCCGCGCTCGCCATCCCGTACTCATTCCACTCGGGCTGGCGGCCTGGGTACCGGCCGGTGCGAACACGGCCCCGCGTCCCTGCAGCGCTTCGGCGAACTCGTGCGCCGTGCCGAACCGATCGGCGGGCAACCGCTCCAGCGCCTTGGCCACCGCCCCGGCCACCTGCGGTGGCACGGACTTGCGGACGGCCGTGACCGGCTGCGCCTCCTCGGTCACGATCTTCATGATGATCTGCTGTGCCGTGGCCCCCACGTGCGGCGGATTCCCGGTCAGCATCTCGTACAGCACGCTCGCCAGCGAGTACACGTCCGACCGCGGGGTCAGCTCCTTCTCGGCGGTGGCCTGCTCCGGGCTCATGTAGTGCGGGGTACCGAGCGACAAGCCGGTTTCCGTCATGCGCCCGCCGGCGGCCGCGCTCACGGCGAGTGCGATACCGAAGTCGGCGACCATCGGACGGCCGTCGTGCAGCAGGATGTTCTCGGGCTTGATGTCGCGGTGGATGACCCCCTGGCGGTGGGCGTAGTCGAGCGCATCGGCGAGCTCGACGGTCATCTGCACAGCCTCCTCGATGCCGAGTTGCGTCTCCCGGTCGAGCTTGTCCCGCAGTGTCTCGCCCTCGACGTACGGCATCACGTAGTAGAGAAAGCCGCCGGCCTCCCCCGAGTCGAACAGCGCCAGGATGTGCGGGTGCTGCAGATTCGCGGTCGTCTTGATCTCCTGGACGAACCGCTCACCGCCGAGCACGGCGGCCAACTCCGGGCGCAACACCTTGAGCGCCACGTTCCGCTCGTGCTTCACGTCACGCGCGAGGTAGACGGTCGCCATCCCGCCCTGGCCGAGCTCGCGCTCGATCACGTAGCGGTCGGCGATCGCAACCTTCAGCTTCTTGCTGACTTCGCTC
This sequence comes from Gemmatimonadota bacterium, assembly GCA_039591485.1. Lineage (GTDB taxonomy): Bacteria > Gemmatimonadota > Gemmatimonadetes > Gemmatimonadales > GWC2-71-9 > JAOTVV01. The sequence continues at coordinate 518 of JBDHDN010000258.1, read as the reverse complement.
ACGAACTCATCTCCTCAGTACGCTCTGCTCCGAGCGTCGCGTTCACAGCGCAACGTGCAGCGGCCCTACCGCCCGACCTCGCTCACGGCGTGAGCGGCAGGTCCAGGATCGGGTTGGTGGGGAAGAAATCGAACGGACGGATCTCGAAGCCGTACCACGCCGTCGGCATGACCGGCCAGTCCTCGGCCCGCGGTACGTGGTGGAAGCCGAGTGTGTACCAGGCCACAATGTCGGTATCCACGATCGGCCGATCGGCTTCGGTCCAGGTCGGGAGCCCGAAGTCGGTATCGCTCAGGGTGGGATACGCGCCCGCCGCGTACAGCTCGTCCTCGGCGTACGGCGTCACCCAGAGATGATGATTCGCGAAGGCGACCCGTCGCATGGCCCAATCGTCCGGCAGCAACAGCGTCATGGCGTTGCCGCCCGGCTTGATCTGGTAGCTGACGGGGTATCCGAGCGGCCCAGTCACCGACGGGTTGATGATCCGCCAGATCGCCGGCCGGCGCAGGTCGATGTCG
>JBDHDN010000257.1:0-6082 GCA_039591485.1 Gemmatimonadota bacterium | reverse complement strand
GATATCCAAGACCCGCATACCACGCGTGAGTCCGAGCTTGCGGCAGGCCAAATCCAGCTTTGCCTCCTGGGCTTCGTCCAACGTGGCGGCATCTTTCCAGTAGGCACAGCTGTAGATCATCCTCCGGTCGAGCATGCGGCTGAACAGATCATCACCGATGTCGTAGTGATGGCAGCCAATGCGGAAGGCGCGGCCCGGGCGCTGGAGATTGGTGAGCCGGGCGCGGAGCAGCCGGAGGGCATCTCTCCGCGGCGTGACAGCCTCCTTGAAATCGGTGTGGAGGACCCGGGCGATGCACTCGTCGAGTTGCTCGCAGTCCCACCACCCCTCCATGTAGGACTCGCCCACGCCGAGTGTGCCCTCAGCGAGCACCCGTGCAAACAGCCGATCATCATGGACGCGAATGTCCCACGGGCGGTCGCCGTCGACGATGACGTCGGCCGACACCAGCAGTTCCTGGACCCTGTCGCGCAGTCTCATCGCTCGAGTGTCCGCACCCCACTTGATGATGTCGCACTCGGGTGCATGGCGCCAGGCACCATAGGATCATTGGATTCGCGCATCGTCAGTCCACCGGACGGTTTGCCTGTCAGCCCGTCCGTCTGTCTGGCCGAGCTACGATCAGGTCACGGCTGAGGGACGTTTCAACTCGATGTTGTCAGGGAACTCCCGGACGAGGTGCTTCGTGCGCTGGATTCTCGGCACTGCAGTGTCCCTGGCTGCCTTCACGCACACCGCGGCGGCCCAGCCCGTGCACGGGGCGCTCCCCAGCGGTGAGCGGATCCGCGTGACGGCCCCACGTGCGGGCTTGCACAAGCAGCCGGTCACCGTCAATCGCGTGGAGGCTGGCATCCTGGTCGTCACCGCCGATACGAGCCTCAGTATCGCTCTCGATGCGATTGAGCGGATCGAGGTGTACGCCGGCCGCCAGTCACACGCGTGGCGGGGCGCCGGCATCGGTTTCCTTAGCGGGGCGGCGCTGGGGTTCGGCCTCTGGTACGCTGCAGACGTCGGCTGCTATCCCGAAGCGGCCACGATCGGGTGCGCAACCGTATTCGGAGCGTTCGGCGGCGGGGTACTGGGTGCGCTGATTGGGGCGGCGGTCGGCGGATTCCTGGTCAGCAGCGAACGCTGGGAGGCGATCCCCCTCCGTGGGGTGGAGGTGAGCGTAGCCCCACGCAGGAACGGCGGGACTGCTCTTGCGACACGCGTGTCATACTGACGGGACTGCGTCGCGTCACCGCGCCTGCCGGGACTCGCGACTGGGCGTTCGAATCGCGCCACAGTCCACGGAATCGCCGGTCACGGGCCGGTTCCACGTGTAGGCCTTCAGGTGCCATGACCCGGGTAGGGCCACCTCGGTCGCGCTGTCCACGAGCATGTCGGCGGCCTGCACGTCGATGCCCCGTGTCTCGTGCCGCCACCGATCCTCCTCCGCAAACACGAGCCCGCGCTGGAAACACGACATGATGAGCGCAAGCGATTCTGGCGTCCCTACAACCTGCCGCCCTGTTCGGTAGTCGACACCGAAGTCCCGCAGCGTCGAGCTTTCGTCCACCAGCGTCTCCTGATACTCCACGTCGTAATCGCCGATGTAGTAGAGCGTCTGGAGCGAGTTCGATGTGACCACGATCTCGGCCCGAGTGGACAGCGCCCGTAGGGAGTCCGCGGCGGCGGACCAGTCCGGGGTCGGGTGGGTGCCCGGTACGTAGGAGCCGGTTAGAAGCCGGTAGGTCTGGGTGAACGCACCGTTCGTGGCGATGATGAAGAGGCCTGTCGCGGTCAGGGCGGCAACTTCGACGCCTCGCTGCCGCCACCCATTCATCGGGGCACCGATCACGCCCGCGACGGCGGTTGAGAACAGCCGGGAGAGCGACGGCAGCAACTCGGCCACCGTGATCGCCCAGATCAGGAAGAAGAACGGAACGGCATAGAAGACGTAGCGCAGGGCTTTCACGCCGGCGAACGAGGCGACAAGGACAACGACGCCGAACACGATCAACGCCATCGTTCCCACACGGGGCTTGCGCGCGATCGCGAACGCCGCTCCGAGCGGAAGCAGGGTGTAGAGTGTCGGATAGAACAGCTCGAACAGACGATGGTAAAACAAATCGCTGTCCCAGCGGCCGACCGCCCACTTCGGACTCCACGCGTAGTAGCCGAGCAGCACGCTGAGTTGGCCGGTCCCGACCAGCACCAATACTGACGCCGCCACCAAGCCGGCGGCGGCGAGGAGCGCGTAGCCGCGCTTCTCTTTCGGCAGCTCCACCAGCACGGTGACGAACGCCCAGAGAACCAGTCCGCCGACGCCGATCACACTCAGGAGATAGATGCTGCAAGCGAGGTACAACGCCGCGACTGCGACGCCGCCCCATAACAGTCTCGCACGCCACCCAGTCGCCCGCACCGCGGTCCAAAGCGCAATCGCTCCGATCCAGAAGGTGATCCCATGGAGCGAGTAGAAGCGCACCATGCCGGAGAGCTCCAGCATCCACGAACTGCCAATGAGGAGGACGGCAACGATCCACGCTTCGAGACGGCCTGCGACCCTCCGGGTCCAGAGGAACACGACAAGCACCCAAATACATCCAAAGAGGGCCGGGAGAATCCGCGCAACGAAGAGGGACTCACCGAAGACCCGATACATCAGTCCGGTGGTGATCGTCACGACGGCCCCCCGCCGGTACTCCCCGTCGACGATGCGGAAGGTCCCCTCGGTGAGCCAGGACCGCGCGGCGAGGAGGTGGTACAGCTCGTCCCAGAATGGCGGGGCGTTGAGACTGATGTAATGCAGCAGGACGGCTGCTGCCAGCCCGAATACGGCCAGCGCCTCGAGCCAGTTAGCCCTTCGATCAAGTGACCTGCTGTTCCCGTGTCTCACGTTGAATTCTCACCAGTTCAAAGCGCTCGCGGAGCACACGGCCCGCGATGCATTGTCCGGCACACTGAATCCGAGAGTGCGCTGTCGATCAGGCGGATGCTGTCTGCAACTCTCGTGCACGGATGGGCGCCCACGTTGTCGCCCGGCGACCGTGCCTCGCCAATGCGGCCGAGAGCCAGGAGGTGATCTCGGTCATGACGGCGCAAGATAGGCCGTGACATTCCAAAGGGGTAGGCAGCTCGGAGCGGCGCGGCGATATGCCCTCGGGTCGACGGATAGGGTGCGCGCGAGGCCCGACGAACCGCGACTCCGCTAATGGCAGGTCCAATCCCCCGGGTACTGGTCCGGCCCGCCTGCAGCGGTCGCGGACCGCGGGTGCGGTTACGGACGGTCGGTCGCGGCGGCCCTCACTCCTCGCAGGACCCGGGCGAGCGCCCGCGTGAACGGTTCCGCGTCTCGCACGTCGAGGTGTGAGCCGTCCGGACAGCCGAACCGGTTCAGCGAGGGGTAGTCAGCAGCATGTACCGTCTCGCCAATCTCTGCAGCTGCCAGCCGATCCCAGTAGTCAGCGCGTGGAAAAACCCGCTCTTCCAGCTCGGCGATCGCGCCGCAGTGCGGGAAATGAACGAAGACCACACGCCCCCCCGCGATTCGATCCGGAATACGGCTCGGCGGAGGCGATCGAGGATTCCCTGCAGCTCTGCGGGATTCGCGGGGCGCCCTTCCGCCGTGATCTGCCCGGAGAGAGCGGACACCCTGCTCGCGGTATCGACCAGTGCGAAATCCAGGCCCATGAACCGATCACTCCGCACCGAGAAGTATGGAGGGGCGGGCAAGATGCCGTCGTGTGATTCCGGCGCAGCCACTGCCCTGCCGACCGCACCGAGCACACGGCGCGGGGAGAGTGCCTGGTGCCGGAACACGGCGCTCGGGAGGGCGGCTCGCAGATGCGCCTCAGCCCGGCGCGCCGGACTCGTGAGCGCCTCACGGTAGGCCACGATGTACGCGTCCGCGCCCGCCGCGCGATGCTGGGTGGCATCGAACTCGATCCGCGGCACGAAGTCGACGATCACCAGCCCGCGATAGGACTCGAGATCCGCCAACTCTTCGAGCACGGGACGCGCCGAGGCGCCGGCGATGGCCAGCTGCAGTGCCGGACGTCCGCCGACCTCATCGGCCCATACCTGCGGATCCAGCGCCGCCTGTCCTCGGGACGTGCCGAGAACAACGGTGGACCGCGGCGTCACACGGTCGCGCGTTGCGATCCACGCCTTGACGTCGTCGCCGATCGTCGGGACGAAGCCTGCATTCCGGGCAATGATCTCCCAGGAGCCGAGCGCGACCACGCAGACAGCTGCGGCAAGGAGCCATGCCCTCGGCCACGACCCGGCGGGCACGGGGCGCTCGGCCGCGGGATCAGAACTGGAAGTAGATGAAGGCACGGTCGTTACTCGGACTGAGAATCAACAGGATCAGGAGTACCGCGAGGGCCACCCCGCGTGCCCACCACGGGAGCTTCGCCGCGACGTCCTCGAGCCGGCGGTCCCGCATGAGCCAGTGACTGCCGAGCAGCGCGAGCGTGGTAGCCGCCACAAGCGCCACATTGAACGAGCCCAGCTTGAGCAGGTTCGGTCCTCCGACAAGCATGGCGCGTGCGATGGCGAACGCCCCCGGAAAGTCCTGGGCGCGAAAGAAGACCCAGGTGAGACATACGAGCCCGTAGGTCAGCAGAACCAGGAGCAGCCGGACTGACGTCGACCGCCCCCACCGCCGGTGGCCAAACCTCCGCTTGACGAAGCGCTCCGCTGCCAGATAAGAGCCATGCAACCCTCCCCACACGACGAATCGCCACGCCGCTCCGTGCCACAAGCCGCCCAGGAGCATGGTCAGCATGAGGTTCGCCCGCGTCCGCCGCGAGCCACGCCGATTGCCGCCGAGCGGGATGTACAGATAGTCGCGTAGCCAGGTGGACAGCGACACGTGCCAGCGGCGCCAGAAATCGGAGAAGCCGACCGCACCATATGGGTAGCGGAAGTTGTCAGGCAGGCTGAATCCCAGACACAGCGCGGTTCCAATGGCACACGTCGAATAGCCCGCGAAGTCGAAGAAGATCTGCGCGGAGAACGCGAGCGTCCCCACCCACGCGTCGACGAACCCGGCAGCCAAGGGCTGGGCGTAGACGAGGTCCGCCACCGGAGCCATCAAGGTATCCGCCAGGACAACCTTCTCGACGAGACCGAGCACGAGCAGGGTAACTCCCCAGGCGAACTGGGAGCGACTCGGCCACTTGGGAATCAAGCACTGCGGCAGAAACGTCGATGCCCTCACGATCGGGCCGGCCACCAGCTGTGGGAAGAACGTGACGAACAGGGCAAAATCAAGGAAGGACGGCCACGGCTTGAGAGAGCCGCGATACACGTCGATGGTGTAGGACAGCGTCTGAAACGTGTAGAAGGAGATGCCGATCGGGAGGAAGATGTCGAGATCGGGCGGGCGGTACTGAACGCCCAGCAAACCGATAAGGCGGGTGAAGTTCTCCAGGAGAAATCCGCCGTACTTGAAGAACCCGAGCAGTCCAAGGTTCGTGGCGAGACTCGCCACCAAGAGCACACGGCGATGGAGCGTATTTCTCGCGAGTGGAATGCGCCGTGAGACGAACCAGTCGACGAGCGTCGAGATCCACAGCAGTACGACGAACGGCGGGTTCCAAGCGGCGTAGAAGAGGTAGCTCGCGACGAGCAGGTGCAGCTTCCGGTATCGCCACGGCAGCGGCAGCAGATACACCGCCACCACGATGCCGAAGAAGACCAAGAAGGTCAGCGAGTTGAAGACCATACGCTACCGAGCCCCAGGCGCGTGCGCTCTCTTCCCCGAGTGTGCCTGCTCCATCCGGCGCTGACCGTGCAGACGGTGCCGTACCCCAACGTCGGAACGGGCGTCGCGCCTGCACGCTCCTGAGCCCAGGACTACGGGCTCAAGTATCGTGCCCATGCCGTGGCGATGGGAACGGCGGCAGAATCGGTGAGAGCGGGTTACGTCGACCTCGAAGGCGAACGGCTTGTGCCGGCACCCCACGACGAGGTGGAGCGCTCACGCTTACCGCCCCCGGAGCCGCGGAGCTCGGTGACGCGAGCCAACAGCTCGATCTCCGGCTCGAGCAGTACCCTGGCTCGGGCCAATTCCGTGTCGGTGGGATGGACG
>JBDHDN010000256.1:0-6105 GCA_039591485.1 Gemmatimonadota bacterium | reverse complement strand
AGTTGGATCGCCGCGATCGTCGGCGCCATCGTGCTGGCGGCTGCTCCACTCGAGGCGCAAGAGCCGCCTCCCACGGTGCACGTCGTGTCGGAGGGAGAGACGCTGTGGGATCTCGCGGCCCGATATCTCGGTGACCCGTTCCTGTGGCCCGAGATCTACCGTCTGAATACCACGGTGGTCGAAGATCCGCACTGGATCTTCCCTGGTGAGGAATTGCGGTTCGGCTCCCCCGGCGAGGCGCCCCGCCAGCAGGTCGCCGAGCAGCGGCCGGGGATCGAAGAGGTATTGGGTGTGCAGCCGGGCGAGCAGCAGCCGGAGCCCGTCGCACAGCCCGAGACCCCGCCTGTCGCACCCGCTCCGCCTCCATCCGCATCGGGCCCGACCATCTTCTCCAAGTCGGCGCAGTCTCGCATGGGGGTGACTGGCGAAGCAAGCTACGGCACGCTGGCCGCCCGGCGCTACGAATTCTACTCTTCCGGATTCCTCACCGAGGAGCAGGCATTGCCGTGGGGTACGGTCGAGGGAGCAGTCGACCGACCCACGCTTGTCCGCGTCCCGGAGAGCTCATTCGCCGGGATGTTCGACAACGTGTCCATCACCCCGCCTTCGGATGGAACGTACCAGGTCGGTGACTCGTTGCTCCTCGCGGGCTTGCTGCGCAGTGTGGTCGGCTGGGGGGATATCGTCTACCCAACGGGCATCGCCCGGGTGGACGACGTCGGCCCGGACGGCGTCGTCGCGCAGGTCGTCGCGCAGTATAATCGTATTACGGACGGGCAGGTCGCACTGCCGCTGGAGGCCTTCCCCGATCCGGGTGATGTGATGCCGGTCCCGGTCGAAAACGGCATGATGGGCTCCATCATCACCCCCCGGCAGCTGAACCCCGTGCCCAGCATGCAGCAGATCATCTTCATCGATCTGGGCCGGAACGCAGGCGTACAGCCCGGTGACGTCTTCTCGATCTTGAAGCCGTCGGACGAAGCTGGGATCGCTTCCAGGATCATCGGGTATGCACGCATCGTGCACGTGCGAGACCAATCCGCTACGGGCCTGATCATCAACGTCTCGGGCCTCGGTATCGAGGCCGGCGCGGCGGTACAGCTCGTGGAGAAGATGCCCTCGTGATCCCGGTGGTCGGCGTCGGCAAGCCGCCGCCAGCCCACTCACCCTCGATAGCTGAACGGCCGCCTAGGCGGCCGTTCCGCTGTCCGGTGTTCTGGACGGCTGACCGGCCACACTCGCGGACCACATCATGTAGATTTCGCCTGCTCGTGACCGACGGAGAGGCCGTGCGAGCACGTCACCGGAGGAGGCGCACCGTATCTAGGACGATACATGGCTGAACGAGTGCTGGTCACCGGCGGTGCAGGGTTCATCGGCTCGCACGTCGCGGAGCACTACCTTCGTGCAGGATATGCCGTCACGGTGCTCGACGACCTCTCGAGCGGACGGCGTGAGAACGTGCCCGCTGGTGCGGAGTTCGTCGAGGCGGACGTGCGCTCCCTGGACGCGCAGCGTTTGCTGGCCGAGGGCGGAATCACGGTACTCAACCATCATGCCGCACAAATGGATGTGCGTGTCTCGGTCGCTGACCCCGTGCTCGATGCCGATCGGAACATCATGGGCCTGCTCAATCTCCTCGTTGGTGCGCGTGCGGGGGGAGTGCGGCGCGTGGTCTTCGCGTCGTCTGGTGGGGTGGTGTACGGTGAGAGCGAGGACCTTCCGCATCGAGAGACCGCACCGAAGCTGCCCGTGTCGCCGTACGGCGTGAGCAAGCTCACCTCGGAGTACTACCTTGCGGTTCACGCCATGCTGCACGGTCTCGAGACGGTATCGCTGCGATACGCCAACGTCTACGGCCCTCGACAGAGTCCGCACGGTGAGGCGGGAGTCGTGGCGATCTTCGGGAGCCGATTGCTCAGGGGCGAGCCGCTCACGATTTTTGGTGATGGAGAGCAGACCCGTGACTACGTGTTCGTGGGGGATGTCGCTGCGGCCAACGTGGCTGCAACGACCTGGCCGGTGCCATCGGTGCAGTCCCTTGACGACTTGGCGCTCAATATCGGCACGGGCGAGGAAACGTCTGTCAACGCTCTCGCGCGCACACTGCTCGAGGTGTCCGGCGGCCGCGGGGAGATCGATCATGCCCCGCCTCGCGCGGGGGAGCTTCAGCGCAGCTGCGTGGCCTGGGACAAGGCGCGTGACCAGTTCGGGTGGCGTCCGGCCGTGACTCTGGCCGAGGGTCTCAAGCGAACCTTCGATTGGCTAGCAGAGGTGGCGGCATGATGTTCCAAGTCGGTGGCGCCCTCCCGACGAGCACCTGGGAGCTCGTAACGACGTCGAGTGCAGCCACGAAGGCCGTGCTGATCGTCCTGGCGGTGTTCTCGCTTGTGAGCTGGTTCATTATCGTGCTCAAGCTGATGCAGTTCCGCCGGCTGCGCCGTCTGGCCGATCGGTTCTTCGACGCGCTGGAGCGGACCAGCAGGCTCGAGGACGCCTACCACACGGTCATGAAGCTGCCGCCGTCCCCATTCGGACGGCTGCTCCGCGAGGGAGTGAACTTCTTCTCCGAGCTGCGTCCCGGCGCACTCAAGGAAGAGAAGGGGACCGAAGGCACTGCGCTCAGCCCGACGCAGCTGGAAGTGCTCAAGATGATGCTCGCCAAGGAAGTGGGGGCGGAACGCGACCTCGTGTCGAGGTTTATCACCTGGTTGGCGACGATCGGTTCCGTCAGCCCCCTGCTCGGTCTGCTTGGAACGGTGCTCGGGGTGATGGATGCTTTCATCGGCATCGCAGCGGGCGGCTCTGGCAATATCGCCGCGGTTGCGCCGGGGGTAGCCGAGGCGCTCGTGACGACCGTCATGGGCTTGGCCGTCGCGATCCCCGCGATCATCGCGTACAACCTCTTCGTCAACCGGCTTGGGGTGTTCACGGGAGAGCTGGAGGGCTTCGCACAGGAGATCGTCGGCACGATGGCGCGCGAGGGGAGGATCTGAGCCATGCGCGGGCTGGGCTTCCGCGGTCAGGGCGATCTCAGGCTCAACGCAGACATCAACGTCACGTCGCTCGTGGACGTCGCGTTCGTCTTGTTGATCATCTTCATGATCACCGCACCGATCATGCAGGGCGGCGTCGACGTGCAGCTGCCTCGGGCGGAAGCGCGGCCGCTACAGCCCAAAGAGGGGCTGGTCGTCTCCATCGACCGGAGCGGCCGGATCTTCGTGGACGAGACCGGGTTGTCGTACGAGGACTTCCGCGCCGCATTTCCGGCGATGGTGGCGGCTCGGGATCCGTCGGGTGTCTACTTACGGGCCGATCAGCGAGTGAACTACGGGGTGGTCGTACGCGTGCTCGCCACGATGCGTGCTGCCGGCGTAGGTGACGTTGGCCTCGTGGCGGAAGCGGAGGAGATTGGGCGGTGAAAAGCCACCGCCGGCGCCGGTACCGCGGTCCGGAGAAGGGGTCGACCAGCCTCGCGGCGGCGTCCACGGTGGCGGTCCACGTGGCCGCCGCGGCGGCGCTGCTGTCTGCTCCGACGTTGGTCGAGCGGGCACCTCCTCCGGTCTACTCGGTCGAGCTGGTCGCGGCACCTCGGCCTCAGCCGGAGCAGCGGCGGGCGCCCGAGACGGTGCAGCGCCCCGCCGAGCGGCCAGCTCCCGTTCAGAACCGGCCTCGTCCCCGTCGGTCGTCCGTCGCCGAGACGCCTCCTCCACCGACACCGACGGAAGAGCGAGAGCCGGCGCCGCGCACCACGCCGCCCGAGGCGCCAGCGCCGGACGTGGAGCCGTCGACGGGGTCGGATCCGGCCACGGTCAAGACGAGCGGCGTGGACTTCCCGTATCCAGAGTATCTTCGAAATCTCGTTGCGCAGGTCTACCGTCGCTGGCGACGTCCGTCGGGACAGGCCTCGCTGCGGGCCGAAGTCCTGTTCTTCGTGCACCGTGATGGCTCGATCACCAACTTCCAATTCGTCAAGCGTTCAGGGAACTTCGGTTTCGATCTCGAGGCCCAGGGGGCGATCGAGGCCGCGTCGAACGCTGGGGCCTTTGGACCGCTGCCGGACGGGTATCCGTCGGACGTGTTGCCCGTGAGCTTCTTCTTCGATCCATCCAGCATGAGATGACGCGACGATCAGCGCTGACCGCATCGCTCGTCCTGGTGCTGCCGCTCGCTCCCCTCCGAGCACAGGACACCGTGCCGCCGGTGGAGCAGGGGGTGCGTGTCGGCATCACCTACACTCCCGGGCTTCGACCCGGCCTGATGGTGCTCGGCGGCCCGCGCGAGGAGGTGTTGGATTCGATCCGCACCATCCTCCAGCGGGATCTGGACTTCAGCGACCGGTTCGAGATGATCAGCCTTCCCGGCGACACGCTCCTGCTCGGCATCGCGGATGCCGGAAGCGGCGGGACGCCCCGAGCCGACGGAGCGCTGTTCGTCAACTACTCTCTCCACGCCGCGCTGGGTGCCGATTTCTCCGTGGCCGTGCTGCCGACGGCCGATCCGCAATCCACGGTCGTCGCCGTGTACGATGTGCGGGGCGAGACGGAACGGCGGCGGTTCACGGTCGTCGGGACCGATCCCGGAGATGACGGTCTTCGGCTCTCGGTCCACCGGGCGGCGGACGAGATCGTGCGCGTGGCCGCCGGGGAGCCCGGCTTCGCGGCATCGCGGCTGCTCTTCGTGTCGAATGGGCGCCTGTATCGTATCGATGCCGATGGCGCCGGGCGCAGCGCAATCTCGGCGCCCGGTGCCAGGACATTTTCACCGGCCTGGGATCCCACCGGCACAAGGGCGCTGTACACCGAACTCTACGAGGGCTGGGGCAGGATCGTCATTCAGGATGTCAGGGCAGGAGGTACGCGCGTCATTCCACCGACCGCCCAGCTGCTGAACTACACCGCCGCCGTATCGCCCGACGGTGAGGTCCTTGCCTTCTCCCGCAGCAGCGAGGAGGGGACGGACATCTATCGCTATAACCTCGCGCGTGACTGTTGCTTAGAGCGCTTGACGGTGGGACGCTTTTCCGATAACCTATCACCCACATTCAGCCCCGACGGGAGGCGGATCGCGTTCGTGTCGACGCGGGCCGGTGGGCAGCAGATCTACGTGATGTCCGCCGACGGGACTGGTCAGGAGCTGTTCGCGCCGTTCGATTACGGGGTGACCGGGAACTCGAATGCCCCGGAGTGGTCTCGGGACGGAACGCAGGTGGCGTTTCATCGGGATGTCATGGGGAGTCCGCAGATCTTCCTCATGGACGTGCGTTCGCGCGTGGTGCGGCAACTCACCAGCTACGGACGCAACGAGGATCCGACGTGGGCCCCGGATGGACGGCACCTGGCGTTCATTTCGAGCCGGACTGGTCGGAGGCAGGTGTGGGTCATCGACGTGGAGAGTGGGAGGGTGCGCCAGCTCACCACGATCGGCGACGCAAGGTTACCCGCGTGGTCTCCACGCATTCAAGAGCCGATGCAACCGTAAGTCCCCTCAGCATGGAGCAACGATGAAACTCAGAATCTCACTCATTATCGGCATGGCCGTGATGATCGTGGCGGCGGCCTGTGGCGGTGGTCAGCCCGAAGAAGTGGCTCCGGCGGTCGATTCGGCTGCCATTCGGGATTCGCTGGCTCGGCTCGAGGCGCAGCGGCGCGCCTACGAGGACAGCGTCCGTCGGGCACGTGAGGAAACGGAGCGGCTGCGCCGTGAGCGTGAGGAGGCCGAGGCCAGGGCTCGCGCATTGGCGGCGGAGGTTCGCAACATGGTCGCGATGCGGATCCACTTCGACTTCGACAAGTCGGCGATCCGACCGGGTAGCGACGCCGACGTCATGCAGCAGAAGCTGGAAATCCTCCAGGCGAATCCTGCGCTGCGAATCGAGATCGTGGGCCATTGCGACGAACGAGGCTCCGACGAGTACAACATGGCGCTCGGTATGCGCCGAGCGACGGCCGCGAAGCAGTGGCTGACCGACCGCGGTATTGCGGACGACCGCGTCACGGTGCGGTCGATGGGTGAGGAGAATCCCATCGCGATGGGCTCGAACGAGGATGCCTGGCAACAGAACCGGCGGGACGAGTTCAACGTCACTGCCGGCGGTGACAGGCT
>JBDHDN010000255.1:0-6135 GCA_039591485.1 Gemmatimonadota bacterium | reverse complement strand
TTCACCCTGCTGTGCCTTGCGGTGTATCGGGCCGGTGCCCACATCGCTACGCCGGGGGCCGACGTTCAGGTTCTGGCGGATTTCATCCGGAACCAAGGTGCGGGGACCTTCTTCGGCATGTACGACATGTTCGTCGGTGGCGGCCTGTCCCGGGCGACGGTGCTCGCGCTGGGGATCATGCCGTACATCTCCGCGTCGATCATGTTCCAGTTGGCCGGCGCCGTCTTCCCGATCGTCGACAAGCTCCAGAAGGAAGAGGAAGGTCGTAAGAAGATCACCCAGTGGACGAGGTACACGACGGTCATTCTGTCGATGTTCCAAGCCTACGGGTTCGCAATCTTCGCCGAAGGACAGGGAGCCGTGCCGAGTCCCGGACTCGGCTTCCGGATGACCACCGTGCTGACCCTGACGGCCGGCGCCATCTTCGTCATGTGGCTGGGTGAGCGGATCACCGAGCGGGGCATCGGGAACGGTATGAGCCTCATGATCTTCTTCTCGATCATGGAGGGCTTCCTGCCCGGGACCTTCCAGACGCTCATGTTCCTGAGCACCCGGGTCATCACCGTGCAACGGCTGATCATCCTGCTCGCGGTGATGCTCGCCGTCATCGCCGGGGTCATTGCCGTGACGGTTGCGGCGCGGCGGATCCCGATCCAGATCCCGCGCAAGGTGATGGGACGAGGGCGCATCCGGGAGGGGCAGAAGACGTTCATCCCGATCCGCATCAACTCGGCTGGCGTAATGCCGATCATTTTCGCCCAGGCCATCATCGTCGTGCCGGGCACGCTGGCGACCTTCTCGAACCTGCCGTTCTTGCAGGCGGTATCCGAGGCGTTCCGTCCGGGAACCGGCATCTACTATCTCAGCTATGGACTGCTGATCATCTTCTTCACGTACTTCTACACGTCCATCATCTTCAATCCGCTGGATATCGCAGAGAATCTGAAGAAGCAGGGTGGCTTCATCCCCGGCGTGAAGCCTGGTGCTGCAACGGCGGACTACATCGATGACGTGCTGACGAGGGTGACTCTGCCCGGGTCGGTGTTCCTGACCGCCATTGCGCTGCTGCCGTTCTTCATCTTTGACCTATTCAACGTGCCGTTCAGCTTCGGCGGCACGGCCTTGCTGATCGTCGTCGGTGTAGCGCTCGATACGTGGATCCAGGTACAACAGCACTTGCATCTGCGTCACTACGACGACTTCATGAAACAGGGACGCGTCAAGTTCCGCGGCCGTCGCGGCCGATATATGTGATCGCGCGGCCGGCCGACCCCACGCGGTCGGCGGCCCGCGACATGCCGTCGATCCGGATACAACGATGAACGTCATCCTGCTTGGACCGCCGGGATCGGGGAAAGGCACCCAAGGCGAACTCCTCGCGACGACGCTCGGCGTCCCGCGAGTCTCCACAGGGGACCTCCTGCGCGAAGCCGTAGAGCAGGGCACCCTGCTGGGCCAGCAGGCTCGCTCCTACATGGACCAGGGCCTCCTGGTGCCCGACGACGTGATTTTCGGGCTGATCGAGGAGGTACTCGGCTCGCGCGCGGCCGCTCAGGGGCTCATCATGGACGGGTTCCCGCGCACGGTGGCGCAAGCGGAGTCCGTCGATCGACTGCTGGCGGCGCGCGGCGGCGGCGTCGACCACGTGATCAACATCGTCGTTCCCGAGGAGGAAATCGTCCGCCGGCTGTACGGGAGGAAGCGCCAGCAGGGCCGCAGCGACGACGCCCCTGCGACGATGCATCAGCGGCTTCGGGTCTACGAGGAACAGACGGCTCCCCTCGTGCGGTACTATGAGAAACACGGTGTGGTGCGTACCGTCGACGGGGTCGGCGGGATCGACGAGATTGCCGAGCGTGTGCAGGATGCCCTAAACGTCGCATGATCACCATCAAGTCGCCACGGGAGATCGACACGATGGCTCGGGCCGGCCGCATTCTGGCTGACACGCTCAGCCTCGTGGCCGGGCGTGTGGAGCCGGGGGTCAACACCGCGGCCCTCGATCAGATCGCCGAGGACTTCATCCGCAGCCACGAGGGGGCGCGGCCGTCGTTCAAGGGGTTGTACGACTTCCCTGCCACCCTGTGTACGTCGATCAACCACGAGATCGTGCACGGCATCCCGTCGCGGAAGCGAGTGCTCGAGGACGGTGACATCCTGAGCATCGATTGCGGCGTGTTCCTCGACGGTCTCCATGCCGACTCGGCCGTCACGACGCCCGTGGGCCGGATCGACTCCGAGACGGAGCGTCTGCTCCGGATCACGCAGGAAGCGCTGGATGCCGGGATCGCCGCCGCGACGGTGGGCAACCATGTGGGGGACATCGGGCACGCAGTGCAGTCAGTGGTCGAGGCTGCCGGCTTCAGCGTAGTGCGCGAGCTGGTGGGTCATGGTATTGGCTCGAGCTTTCACGAGGAGCCGCAGGTGCCGAATCACGGGAAGCCGAAGCGTGGGCCGCAGCTCAAGCCGGGCATGACGCTCGCCATCGAGCCCATGGTGAATGTCGGACGGCCCGAAATCCGCACCTTGAAAGACAAGTGGACCGTCGTCACCGCAGATGGCAGCCGCTCCGCACATTTCGAGCACACCGTGGCGGTCGATCCTGACGGCCCACGGATCCTCACTGGAGTTCCGGTCTCGGCTGCGACCTGAGCGGCCCTGCCGCAGCTTGGCGGTTGCGGGCGGTCCGGCAGGTGGGTGGAGGTGCGCGCCGCGGGCGAAGGGACCGAGTTCCCACCGTCATCCCCCAGTTTCCTGCAACAGCTCCATCAGCCACCCGTGAATCACACGGTTCCCGGCGACGAACGCGCCGTGCCGAACGATCTCCCCTCCGCCCTCGAGATCGGTCACTACCCCGCCGGCCTCGCGCACGATTAAGGCGCCAGCGGCCACGTCCCACGGAGCAAGGTACAGCTCCCAGAACCCGTCGAACCGGCCGAGCGCGATGTCCACGAAGTCCAGTGACGCCGCACCGGCTCGGCGGATACCGCTCGTGCGCTGGAGAATCGTGGTGAACTGCCGCAGGTACGCCGGCATCAGGTCGAGCACCTTGAACGGATAGCCGGTCCCGATCAGGGCATTCTCCGGGTCGATGACGGTCGATACTTCCAGCCGGCGTTCGCCCTCCCAGGCGCCTCCACCCCGCACCGCATGGTACAGCGCATCCCTGGTGACGTCCGCGATCGCTCCGGCGACGATCTCGCCGTCGACGGCCGCCGCCACGCTCACGCCGTAGGCGGGATAGCCGTGCAGAAAGTTGGTCGTGCCGTCCAGGGGATCGACCACCCAGACGAGCCCCTCATGCTGCAGCTCGGGCGTCAGTTCCTCGCCGAGGATGCCGGCATCAGGTGTTTCGGCGCGCAGGACCTCACCGATCAGCTGCTCGGTCTCGCGATCGACGCGGGTCACGAAATCGCTCTGTCCCTTGAGCTGCCAGGCTGCCGCTTCGGGGCGGGAGACGTCGCGGACATGAGCGGCAGCGCGCGTTGCCGCACGCCGCGCAACATCGAGTAAGTGGCGGCTATCACTCACCTTGCGGTCCCCCAGGCCCGTCCGTACCTTCCGGCCCATATGCGTGTCTTCTCAGGCATTCAGCCCTCCGGCGAGCTCCACATCGGCAACTATCTGGGTGCTGTCCAGAACTGGGTCGCGCTGCAGGACGAGCACGAGTGTATCTTCTGCATCGTCGACTACCACGCCATCACTCAGGAGTACGACGTCGCCGCGCTCGAATCGCGCACGTTCGACATGGCGGTGAGCCTCCTGGCGGCGGGCATCGATCCAGAGCGTGCCATCCTGTTCGTACAGTCGCACGTGGCCGAGCACACGGAACTGGCGTGGGTGTTCACAACGGTGACGCCCGTCGGCGAGCTCGAGCGGATGACCCAATTTAAGGACAAGTCGCAGCGGCAGGAAAGCGTACTCGCCGGTCTGCTGAACTACCCGGTGCTGCAGGCGGCCGATGTGCTGTTGTACCGCGCTGCCGGCGTGCCGGTCGGCGAGGACCAGGTGCAGCACATCGAGCTGATGCGCGAGATCGCCCGCAAGTGGAATACGCGCTATGGTGAGAGCTTCTTCCCCGAGCCGGACGCACTGCTCACGCCCGCCCGACGCATCATGGGGCTCGACGGACAGACGAAGATGTCGAAGAGCCTCGGCAACACGGTCGGGCTGCTCGAGGAGCCCGAGGCAATCTGGCAGCGGCTCAGACCGGCGATGACCGACCCGGCGCGGGTCACGAAGAAGGACCCGGGCACCCCGGAGGTGTGCAACATCCACGCGCTGCACAAGTACTTCTCGCCGCACGAGGCACTCGTGGAGGTCGCGGCGAACTGTCGCGGGGCGCGCTGGGGCTGCCTCGACTGTAAGAAGGTGCTGGCGCATCACATTGCCGACCAGCTCGCTCCGATCCGCGAGCGCGCAGCGGCCCTGCGGGCCGACCCCGATGCCGTCCATGCTACCCTGCGTGCGGGAGCCGAGCGGGCTCGGGCAATCGCGGCGGAGACGATGGAGGGGGTGCGGGCGCGCATGGGTTTCTTGGCGGGCGGCACGTCCTCGCCGACGACATGATCGAGGTCCCCTGGGGCGACATTGCCGCGATGCTCCAGCTCGATCTCCTGGGGTACCTCCTGCTCGCCGTCGTGCTTGGGGGGGCGATCGGACTGGAGCGGGAGGTCCGCGGCAAGGCTGCGGGCCTGCGGACCAATATCCTCATCTGCGTCGGTGCCGCGCTGTTCACCCGCCTGTCCATCGAGATCGCGGGCGGGCATGGCGACCCAGCGCGGATCGCCGCGCAGATCGTGACAGGGGTCGGGTTCATCGGGGCCGGCACGATCCTCCACAGCCGCGGCCACGTCTCCGGTCTCACGAGCGCCGCCACGATCTGGCTGGTGGCCGCCATCGGGGTCGCCGTGGGATCGGGTGCGCTGCTCGAGGCCACTGGAACGACCTTGGTCGTGGTCCTGGTACTCGCCGTCCTCGGATGGCTTGAAGAACGGCTGCGGCGCTATGGCGGCGTGACCCACGTGACCCTCGAGATCGAAGACGAACCCGAGCGCCTCGCCGACATCGAGCGAGTCGTGCAACAGGTCGGTCTCTCCATCGAGGAGCTTCGGACGGAGCAGCGGGAAGGCCGAGTGCTCGTTTGCCTCGCCCTCGCTGGTCCCAAGCATCTCCATGAGAAGGCCCGACTCGACCTGCTGCGCGCGTTCGGAGCCTACACGCTCAGCCTCGACGAGTGAGACGCGCCGTCATCGATCTGACGTCGATACAGCCGGTCTGGTCGGTGCCGCTTGCCCTGACGGGACAGCTGCGTCGTGCGTTTGGCCGGGAATGGGAGGTGGTCGACGTCGACGAGGCTACCTCGTCCGACGGTGACGGCGGCGGTGGCTCCGCTGCGGGTGCAGCGGCCGCGGTCGGAGCCGAGGTCTACTTTGGCTGGGGTATCGGGCCTGCGATCGTCGCGGCGGCGGGACCGACGCTGCGCTGGGCGCACACAGCGGCGGCCGGGGTCGGCGCGTCCGTCACGGACGCCTTCAGGGCCACTGGTGCTGTGCTTACCAACTCTCGGGGGGTCCACGCCGCACCGATGGCCGATTGGGCCGTAACGGCGATCGGGCTGTGTCTCAGGGGGTTCCACCATGCGGTCGCCGCTCAGCGGAGTCGGCAGTGGGCCAGAAGGCGCTTCACCGACGGGGAGGTGCGACTACGTGAGTTCGCAGATGCTCGCATCGGGATCGTGGGGCTCGGTGGTGTCGGCTCCGAGATCGCGCGCCGCTGCGCCCGATTGGGTATGCAGGTGCGCGGCATCCGCCGCCGTCCGGACCGGAGGCGACCCGCGGGCGTGCGGTGGGTCGGCGGCCCCGGGGACCTCGAGCGCCTCGCACGTCGATCCGACGTCCTCCTCGTCGCCGCGCCGCACACCATGCATACACGACGGTTGGTCGGCACCGCTGCGTTGGACGCACTGCCCCACGGGGCGTGTCTGGTCAATCTCGCACGCGGGGCGCTCCTCGATGAGGTGGCGCTGCTCGAGCGACTGGATGACGGCCGAGTGGCTGCGTGCGTGCTCGATGTCTTCGCCATGGAGCCCCTGCCGAGGGACCACCCATTCTGGCGACATCCGCGCGTGCTGGT
>JBDHDN010000254.1:0-6135 GCA_039591485.1 Gemmatimonadota bacterium | reverse complement strand
AGATCGACCCGGTCTTGGCACTGTACGGACCCGGTGGCGATCAGCTCTCGTCGAACGACAACGGAAACGGAGCGAACCCTGCCGATGCCCGTCTGTCGTGGCGAATCGAATCCAACGGTCGGTACTACGTGCGGGTGAGTGCCGCGTCGCCTTCGAGCGGGTCGGGTCGCTACTCGATCTTCATGCACGTGGGGCGGCCTGGGACGCTGCCGTGAGGAATCGCCCCGGGTACCTTTGGGCACCCGGGGCGAACGGTTGATGGGTGAGTTAACGGCGAGCGCGGTTCGCGGCCTCGACGATCGCGACGGTGACGTTCACAACGGCAACGGGCTCGAGTGTCACAGCTCGACGGCGAGGACGGTGCTGCGCTCACCGACCTCGGCCCTGTTCTCGCCGTAGACGCGGAACTCCCACTCGACGCCCTGCTCCTGATCGACCAAGAGCTCCTCGCTGGCGATGGCGTGGGCGACCGGCTCCCACTCGCCGCCATCCCGGCGCCGACGCTCGATGTGGTACCCCGCCGGTTCGCCCCTGCTGGCCGGCGGCTTTCAATCCAGGACGAGCCAGCCTTCGCCTTGCGACTTGATGCTCAGATCCCGGACCACGCCCGGGATCTCGAGACTCCCCGGATCGCGCCGCGGGCCCCAGCCCAGCTTCGCGAGCTGATCGGGCGCGTCCTTCGCGGTCAGCTCTGCGTACGTGAGGTCGAGCCGCATGTTGTCCGCGAGTTGCTCCAGCGCCCGGTTCTTGGCGGCCGCCTGATCGCCGGCCGCCGACTCTGCAGGAGCGGGTCCGACGGCACCGGGGGTGCCGGGAACTCTCCCGCCGCCTGTTTGAGCCCGTCGATTCATGACCGTCGCGAGAGCCGCGATGTCGGGCCCGGTTTCGGGGAAGCGGGCCGTGGTACCTCCTTGCTACGGGTGAAGAGGGTGTGATGTCTTCCGCCCGCGCCCGGCGGGACGGTGAATCCCCCGCGGGGGACACCGAGGATGAGACGGGTGCCGGCCGGCCGGGATCGTCCCGACAACAGCAGGGCGCCTCCGAACCCGAGCGTGTCGTGCGTGGAAGCCGCGTTGGAACGGGTCAGTCCCGACGAGGAAAGGGTCATCCCAAACGTTCGTCGGGTAGATCCGAACACCGGATGCGTAGATCCAGATCCGGATCGGGTCAAACCGAACTGGGATCGTGGCGTCGCGCGTTCCCGTCGACGCGTCCGGCCTTCCGGTCGGCGCAAGCGGGATTCGGATCGACGCATCCGGCCTTCCGCTCGACCCGTCCGGCGTTCCGATCGGCACACCCAAACGTCGGTTCGCAGCGTCCGGCGCTCCGATCGACGTGTCCGGCTTTGGGATCGATGCATCCGGAGGTCGGATCGTAGCATCCGGAAGTCGGATCGTAGCATCCGGAAGTCGGATGGAAGGGTCCGGCGTTCCGGTCGGTCCGTCCGGACTTCGGGTCGGCACGCCCGGCCTTCGGATCCAACCGACCGGCGTTCGGATCAGCGCACCGTGTGGTCGGATCGACACGCCGGTGTTCGGTGCGGCGCAACCGGCGTCCGGATCGACGCGACCGGAATTGGGTGCGACTCGCCCGAGAGCGTGTGGGAGCTCCCTTCCCTGGCTGACGCGCCTGCAATGGCTTGGGAGGTTCCGACGCTGAAGCGTCGGCTCGGCGCTGCGCGGCGCGTCGTGAACGACGCTCCCTTCACCTGCCCTTCAGGGCACGTCGCCGAAGGCGCCGAGCGGCGGCTTGAGCCGCCGAATCACCCGACACCTCGCCTCGAGCCGTTCACGGCATGAACGCCCGATGCCACCCCGTGGAATCGCCGAAGATGTCCTCGAGGGGCTTCTCGCTTTCCGCGAGGAACAGGAGGGAGTCACCCACTGCAATGCGGTAGGCAAGCTCGTCCCGGCTGAATGGATTGGCGATGAGATTGCGGAGGGTCCTGGCTGTTCCGACGCTGAAGCGTCGGCTTGGCGCTGCGCGATGCGTCGTGAACGACGCTCGCGTCACCTGCCGTTCAGGGCACGTCGCCGACGGCGCCGAGCGGCGGGTTGAGACGGCGAATCACCGGAACGCGCTTGGCGCGTCCGGGAAGGCCCTCGAGTTGATTCTGGTTGATGGTGTTCTGGGAGTGCGGACGCGGCGCAGGTCGGAGTGCATTGCTCCGTCGCGGTCGCGATGGGAAACGACCGCTACGGTGGCGTCATCATTCACTGGCGCGACCCCTTGACCCCATTTGCTCTGAGCGACTCTCGGTACGTTCGGCTGAGTTTGCCTGAGTTCGTCTACGTATTGCCGTGTAGAGACTTACCGAAGCCGCTTCTTTGGCTGAGTTTCGCTGAGTGCGGCTCAGTGTGGCTGCGTTCGCCCACTATTCGCACAACAAGATTTGTGATATTGGCTCCAGAATCACGGTTCGTGGGTATCGGGACCCGGATGCCACTCCACACAACGAGGTGATCTCATCGCTTCCTCCAGCTCAGCCGAGCCCAGGCCGTGTAGGAAGAACGCGTTGCGGAGTGCGGGATAGCACTCCGGGTGCTCGCTCATCGAGTGCGTGTCATCCGAGATGAAGTACCGGTAGTGCCGAAACCAGTTGGCTAGCTCCACGGCGATGGACCACGGCGACATGTGATCGTGGCCGCCGGCCAGATAGAAGACCTCGGCTTCCACGCGGCGGAACGACTCCAGTGTGGGATACTCGGGGCCCGGAAGGCCCTGATCCTCGATGAGGGAGATATATGGGGCGCTCACGTACCGAAACGTGGTGTAGACCGGGTCGATGTACTCGGGCGCCGGTCCCAGGAGATACGGCCCGTCACACTCCAGTGGGCGCAGGAACATCCCAACTCCCATCTGTCGCTCCAACGTGGGGCTCCGCAGCAGACCCGTCAGGTCGTACCGCGGGTTCGTATGGTACTCGTCGTAGGTTGCCGTATTCCGCTCATAGAGTTCGTCGATGATCCGCGCCTGAACCACCGGTGCGTTCGGATCGTTGTACGGGAGCTGCAACAAGAGCCACAGAAGGTCGTGGGATGCGACGGTCTCGCGATCTAGGACAGCTCGCAGCTTGCGCCGCAATGAGGGATCGATTGCATCCAGACTGCTGATGAAGTACGTGGACTCGGGATTGCCCAGGGAGTGCATGATGAGTGGGTTGGGGGCGGTTCGCGTGAAGGCTCGTACCGCGTGTGTTGGATACCTGGACAGATATTCGTGTATGAGATAGGCCCCGCCCGAGCGGCCATAGAGCGAGATGCGGGTATCGGGCGCGTCGCTGAAGAGATCGCGCCGAACGGCCTCAATGTCCTCTACCGCCTGGTACGAGGCCAACAGGCGGTACGCCCTGCTCCAATCGACGCTGCCGTCGGGAGTGTGCACGTCGATCGGCGAGTGCGTGCGGCCACGGTACTCGATGAGCACCAGGTTCACGGAGTCGCTGAACGCATATTCGCCGGCGGTCTGATCCGCTCCGCGAGCGTACTGCTGGCTGTCGACGACATAGAACACCGTGGGACGATCGAAGGCGAAGTTGCCGCTCAACTCGTAGTAGAGCGTGAACGTCCCGAGCTCCGGGTTCCGGTGGTCGAGGGGAACCTCAACGTACCGGTGATGGAAGTCGGCCGCGATGGACGGATACTCCTGTGCCTGGACTGCGGACCCGACGAACAGCAGCAGCCCCAACGTCCGAATGCAGCGTTGCACGCGTGCCTCCTCGGCGCGAGGTATACCGGAGGTCGTGGGCATTCCGAGTGGCGTCGGCCTTCTGAGGTAGCAACCACCGATGCCGCACCGCTCGGACGAAGACCCTCGCAACAGTGCCACTCTTGCTCCAAGTCCGTCTTGCTGCCGGAACCCGGGCGGCTGACACATGCAGAGCCAAAGTGCGGATCTCGGGGATTAGACGCAAAGGGAGCACGAAAGTCATGATTGCCTGCCCCACCTGAGCGATTCATGTCAGGGCATCCGCAGCGCGGGTCGTCGCGGGCAGGCGCGTGCGCGTCGTCCAAGGCCTGGCATCCAAAGGCACGCTCGACCGACAGGTGCAGCTTAGGATCAGTGGGTGCTCGCACAACACCCAAATGCTCGCGGGACCGCTCGAACCTGGACGGGGGTGAGGTTGGACGTCGAGTGGAGTGCGGCGGAAGACGAGCAGTGGGCTGAGCAGTCATGGACGAAGACGGACCAGATCAGGGAGCCCAGGCGTCGACCTGCCCGATGCCGTCCTTGGCGTTCTTCCCGAAGAACCCGGGCCACTCACCACACTGCCGGCGCGCTCACTTCCACTGGCACCGGACTGCCGGCGGTGGTCCCGTTCCCCAACTGCCCAAACCCGTTCGCTCCCCAACAGTACGCCCGGCCGTCCGTGGTGACGCCGCAGGTGAACTCATTGCCGCTGGTGACCGATTGGAAAGTCAGCGTGCCGCTCACTTGGACCGGTGCCGAGCTGCAGTCGAACGTCTCTTCGCCGAAGGTGCACGTCTCCCCACCGGTCGTGCCGAGTTGACCACCTCGGTTCGAGCCCCAGCAGTGGAGCCCTCCAATGCCGCTGATCCCGCAGTTGTGGCCAAGAATGTTGTTTGCGTTCCCGACTTCGAGCACGCCGTAGACTCTACCGCCCGCGACCTGGACCGGAGACAGCGACCCGGTGAACGTGCCGTCGCCAAGCTGGCCAACGTTGTTGAAGTTGCCCCAACACCACGCTGCGCCGCCCGCATCGATGCCACACGTTTGCACCCCCGTGAACACGCCGGCGAGCTGCAACGCTCCACCTGCGGGCTCCGGAGTGGCGGTGCTCGACGTGCCCGTCTGCGTCACCGTCGAGCCGTTGCCGAACTGACCTAATGCGTTGGATCCCCAGCAGAAGGTGTTCCCCGAACCGTCCTGCGCGCAGGTGTGCCAGAATCCTGCGCTGACCGTGGCAAAGCTCCTTCCTCCCGAGACGGTGAGGGGAAGCAAACTGCAATCCTGTCCCGAGCATGTGTTCGCGGATGCTGCGCCAAGCTGGAGGCGGTCGTTCTTCCCCCAACAGTACGTTGCGTTGTCCGCGCCGATTCCGCAGGTGAAGTCGAGTCCTGCATCCAACTCGAGGAGCCTGGTGCCGACCTCCACACCGAGTGGCCAGGCACTGCACAGCGTTCCGGGCGAGTCCGGACGGCAACTCGGAGGATACGACACGCCGAGAGCCCCGAAGTCCCCACGCCCCCAGCAATACGCATCGCCCGCGGCCGTGAGGCCACATACGTGCCAGCTCCCCGCACTGATGGACGTGAATGTGATCCAATCGGACACCGCTACCGGCACGGTGGATAGGTATGGATCGACGGGCTCGACACCCAGTTGCCCCAGATTGTTCTCCCCCCAACAGAACGCCCGCCCGTCGTGGACGAGCCCACAGGCGAAGTGCTCTCCCGCAGTCACTGCAACCCAGGTCACCCTCACCGAGTGCGGCTCGGTACCGGCGCTGCCGGCGAAGTCGGCGTTACCCCCGTACACGGCCGTCAGCGTCCGCGCCCCCTCCGTGGTGAGTGCCAGCGTGCAGCTCCCGCCTGCTACCGTCCCCGTACAGCTGTCGACGCCATCCGTGACCACGACATTGCCCGTCGGCGTCCCGCCGGTCGACGTGACCGTGTAGGCGACGGTGACGCTCTCGCCCACGGCCGAGGGATCGGGATCGTCCGCGGTGATGGTCGTCGTGGTCGGGGACTGCGTCGCCGCGTAGGGCGACAGCCCCTGGACCTTCACCGGGACCGGGCTCGAGGGAAGGGACGGAACGCCAAGCTGCCCGTAGGCATTGCTCCCCCAGCAGTAGATCTCGTTCGTGATCGTCACGCCGCAGCTGTGTTCCTCCTCCGCCGTGATGGCGTGCCACTCAAGCCCGCCGGCCATTGCTGTCGGGACGTTCTTCGTGTAGGTCCTGCTGCCGGTGCCCAGCTGTCCGTCCCCATTGTCCCCCCAGCACCACCCGGCATTGGACTCGTCCACGGCGCACGTGTGGTAGAACCCCGCGCTGATGTGCTTCACGGTGAGACCGCCCGACACCAGGGTCGGGACGTAGTAGCCGGCGTAGTCGTCGCCGGCACCGATTTCCGCCCCCGTGCCCCAGCAATACGGCCGGCCGTCGGTCGCGAT
>JBDHDN010000253.1:0-6146 GCA_039591485.1 Gemmatimonadota bacterium | reverse complement strand
GGCCGGACGGTCGTCGATCGGCTCGAGCGGGGTGAGCGACGGGACGATCTCGGTCATCGCACGGAGTCCGCGTGGTGTCGGAGCAGATCGAGGTAGCGCCCGACCACCGTGGTATGAGCGTACCGTGCCGTCACCGTCTCGCGCGCGGCGCGCCCGAGGCGCGACGCGAGCTCGGGGTCGGCGTGCAAGCGAACGATGGCCGAGCACAGCGAGTCGGGGTCGCCGGGCCGGACCAGGATTGCGTCACGCTCCGGTGTAACGATGTCCGGAATGCCGCCGACCGGGGTAGTGATCACTGGCAAGCCGCACGCCATCGCCTCGATGAGCGCGATGCCGAAGGCCTCCTTCTCCGTTGGAAAGACGAACGCGTCGGCGGCGTGGAGATACGGGACCACGTCGGGGGTCTCCCCCACGAACGTCACGCTTGCCTCGAGCCCGTGGGTGTGCACGTAGCGTCGGAGCTCGCTCTCGCAACTGTGGATGTCCGCACCTCCCGACCCGATCAGCAGCAGGCGCGCGGAGGGAACGGTGCTCCGGACAGCCTCCCAGGCACGCAGCAGGACCGGCAGTCCCTTGTAGGACACCAGCCGCCCGGTGAAGGCGAAGACACTGTCGTCGGCCGCGATACCGAGAGCATGTCGCCGCGCCTGTCGTTCGTCAGCGGACGGAGGGCGGAAACGCTCCGCGTCCACGCCGTTGGGGATCCGGTGGATTGCATCGGGAGGCACACCGTGCTCGCGTAGCTCGGTCTCGATGGCCGACGACAGCGCCACGAACACCGTCGCACGCTTCAGGATGCGGTTGCGCGCGCGCACCATGAGCCGCACGACCCATGACGCTCCGGGAAGTCCGAGGCGCGCCAGGCCGGGCGTGAAGAACGCCCCCGACATTTCGCCGTTGGTTTCGGCCTTCAGGATGCACGGTCGGCCGAGCATGCCTGTCACGAGTACGGCGGGTACGCCGAGAATGCGGAACGGGCAGGCGAGCACCACGTCGTACTGCCGGCGTGTGCGCACGAGTGCCGCCCCTGCGGAAACGGCGAGCCCCCACTTCTTGAGCTGCCCCCGACCGGCCGGGGCGAGTCGGCGAACGGGCACGGGACCCATGCGCTCCTCCCGGGCAAGCGCATGCTGCGATCTGCGTGTGAGGACGAAGACCTCGCATCCCCGCTCGATCAGTCCCCCGGCCAGCATCCGCGCCTGGGTCTCACCGCCCCCGACCTCCGGCGGGTAGGTCTCGGCAACCAGGCAGATCCGCAGCTGCTTCGGCTTCCTGGTGGGCACGCTCAGCCTTGCCATCTGCGGAGCAGTCGGCGCAGGGGGAGCCGCAGCATCTGCATGGGCGTCGGATCGCGGTAGAGCGGCCCCTTGGCGCCCGACGGCCGGCGAAATGTCGCCGTTCCTCGCTTCATCGCGAGGATGGCCTGAACGTACAGTTCAATGCTGAGATCCTGCACTTCTCTCGCTACGCGATTGTACGACTTCCCTCCGACGGGTACTGCTCCCTCGACGACGACCTCACCGGTGTCGATGCCGGCGTTCACGCGTTGAATCGTGACCCCGGCGGTGGGCTCATCGTGATACAGCGCCCAGAACGTGGTCTTCTTTCCACGGTAGGTCGGCAGACGACCGTGGTGGATGCCGAGCGTGCCCAGCCGGGGGATCTCGAAGAGCTCGGGCTTCAGGATGGGGCTGCCGTAGATCAGTCCGAGATCGGGTTTGAGGTCACGGATGCGCTGCAGCACCTCCGGGGCGTGAAGATTCGGCACGAGCTCGATACGGCGCATCGCCTGGGCGGACCGATGAGCGAACTCGCGTTCGCGCCGGGTCGCGTGCACTGCCTTCCAAGTCAGACCGGCAGCCTCCCGAGCCAGAATGGGAATGCCGAGCAGGCCACGCCGTCGCCACAGATCGGCGAGACGCCGCCAGGTGGTCGCCTCCTCGCCTTGTGCGAACGCGCCGGTCAGTTCGATCTCAGGATGGTCCTCGATCCGCCCGACGAAGGATCGGGCTGCGGGCTCCAAGAACCGGCCGCAGAAGAGGACCACTCGGATCGGCTCGTCGCCCAGTGGCGCGGCACGGCCGGGTGACCTGGCCAGATCGGGCGTCTCGAGATGATCGGTCATCGAGCAGATACGATAGCCCGGCGCCGGATGGGGGCGCGAGGGTGGATGGCGGAGTGCGGACCGGTCACGGTGTCGGGCCCGTCGCATCGAGCCGAGCCAGGACCAGGTCCGCGATCCGCTCGCCTACCAACGGGGGCGAGAGGGCACCGAGGTGGCCGATGTCGTAGAAGTGCCCGCGCGGGTCGCCATCGAGGATTTGCGAGGCGTCGATGAAGCCTGCGTTTTCGCGTAGCAGCTCTCCGGCCCCGGTGTAGAAGTCCCGCACGAACTGAACGCCCTCTGGGTCGAGACGAGGGTGCCGCAGCACCGTGTCGAACGCCTCCTGTTCGGTCGGGTCGAGTGGTGTCTTGGTGACGAGCAGCGGCCGGAGGATGAAGAAGCACCGGATGCCGAATGCGGTGCATGTCGCCTCGATCATCCGGACATTGCTTTCGTAGATCGCGGGGCTGGCATCGAGGTTGGCCGCGCCCGGCCGCCACGTGACGGGAGAGAGCGCGCGATCGACGACTCGTCCTGCGGTCAGCTCCCAGAGGCGCGACCAGCGTCCGAGCACTGCGGATGTCGTGTGCGCCCAGAGTGTCGCGTGGCGGCGTTCCACAAGGGCCTGCAGCTTGAACGAGAGGTCACCCTGCATGCGCCCCGGACCGTACTGGTACCCGTACACGGCATCGTTGTAGCCGTCGTAGAACAGCGCCATCGTCGGTCGCTCGCTCGTCGGGACTTCCCGCAGCAGCCTCTGGAACTTGATCAGTTCGTACGAGCTGAAGAAGCTGTCGGTTCCGAAGTTCTTGACGTGTGTCGGACCCAGTGCGCGATTGAAGTGGCGAGCCCAGGTGTTCGCGATCGTGAGGCTGTCGGTGGTCTCGCTGTTCTCCATCGTGGAGCCACCGAACGTCCATACGATGTGCTCGGCGCTCCCGAGCGGGACGCTCGACGGCGTCAAGCGCGCAGAGTAGTACTCGGTGAAGGTGACATGAGCGGATGTGGATGGTTGCTTGGCGTACAGGAACTCTTCGTAGTAGCGTGCCACTCCCCCTGGGCCCCAATCGGCGTCCGCGATCAGCGCGTCGAGGTCCGGGTAGGCTTCGCTCAGCCGGACATAGCGGGGGTTCAGCCAGGGGGATTCGGGCCTCATGAGTCGAGCTGCTACCTCGAGTGCGAGGAGTGCTGCGACCACGACGACCCCGGAAAAGAGAAACAGTCGACTGGTGTTCTGCATGAACTCCCGTCTCGCGTGAATGCCGACCCGCCGTCGGCGCTGGGTCGGAGACCCCGTCTCGGCGGGTACGTGCATCAGCATCGCAAGTCCTGCGCCGGCTCCGATTGACGGTCGCGACGAGTCAGCGCGCTCGAATGCGGACCGAGTCGATGGCGCCGCGCACGAGTCCCCGGATCGCGCCGAGGTTTCCCCTGCGGACCTCCCGCAGGATCAACCGAATGATGCGATACGGGGCGCCAACGCAGAAGAACCCGAGCTGCTCAACGATCGACGCATGCCGGCGCATGAACCTGAACCAGTTTCGGGCCTTGAGCCGCGCATACTGCTCTCCGTAGCCCTTGCCGTACGTGTGGCTCACTTCGTGGTAGCCGACCGCGGCGGGCGCGTACAGGGCGCGGTAGCCGGCCGTGGCAAGGCGGAGCGAGAAGTCGAGGTCCTCGGGGCCCGCGTGCCCATATCCGGTGTCGAATCCGCCGAGGCGCTCGAACAGCTCGCGCCGCACCATCATGGCGCCGCCGCACGCGACGCAGGGTGTCACCGCGTCGTACTGTCCCCGGTCGATCTCCCCGTACCCGACCGGGACCGTGCGTCCGAGCACGAAGCTGATACGACAGCCACCCCCGTCGTTCAGCCGCGCGCGGTCACCCATGAAGCGGAGCTTGGCCTGCGTCTGGCCCACCCCATCATCTCGCAGAAACGGCTCCAGCAACCCACCCACGAAGCCCGGCTCGATCTGGATATCGTTGTCGAGAAAGAGCAGGTGGGTCGGATCGAGCCGTCGGATCGCCAACGCGGCGGCCGCGTTTCGGCCGCCGGCGACCCCAAGGTTCTCGGGGTGCTGATGCCCGACGACCTCCGGGTACGCCGTGCGGACGGCCTCGACGGTGCCGTCGGTCGAGCCGTTGTCCCACACCAGCACGCGGAACGGTATCGCCGAATCGGCGTGCAGATGCTTGAGACACTCGAGGGTGCGTTCGCGCTGGTTGTAGCTGAGGATGATGACTCCAACCCGCGCCGCGTTCGGTGCAATCGCCGTCATGGGTCCGTGACAGTCACTCCTTCCGTTGCACGAGTCGCTCGCACGTTCAGATCAGAAAGTGGAGCTGGCCTCCGCCAGTCGCCGACCGCGCAGGAGGGCGCGGATCTCCTCTTTGCGTCGCTTCAGCCCGGGCTCGACGGCGTGGACTAGCCGGAGCCATCGGCGCGACCGGGCGAACACGCACGACCCTGGGCATCCAGGATCGTATCGGAGGAAGTACTCCGGAGCGCGGCACACTTCATCCACGCGCTCCGGGGGCAGGATGGGACGATCCTGCCAAGGATAGAACCGGGTGGTCTGACTTCGGTACCGCTTCAGTGCCTCGTGCTTCCACTCGCACACGGCACTGGCGTCGATCTCGATCAGCAGCCCAGGCTTCAGGAAGCGGCGCACATCGCCCCCGGCGATCAGCGCCCACCGGTAGTATACGAAGTACTCCACCACGGCCACGGGCGGAGTGGCTTGGTGAGCCGCCCATAGCGTGGCGTGGTGCAGCGCGACGTGGTCAGGATGCCGGTCGTACCGGAAGGGGGTGAAGAGATTGTCCGGCCGTACGTGGTCTATGAACGTCACCAGCCGCTCGCGCAGCTGCCGTGTTCGGCGCGCGAGCGCGCCGTCGGGCAGGTCCCAGAACTCCACCCGCTCGCGCCCGATGCCGAGCACGTCGAGTGCGGCAACGGCCTCGTCGCGGCGAATGGTCGGCAGGTCGGGTGCCGGCCGGCCCTGCCACGGGAACATCGGCACCGGCGAGCGCGATCCGTCGGTGGCGAAAGCGACATGGATGCGTTCCTTGTCCACGAGCTGGGCGAGGGTACCCCCACACGCCAGGATCTCGTCGTCCATGTGTGGCGCCACGACGACGACGCTGCCGGGGAAAGCCTCCCTGGGATCGGTCGGTATCGCCCCGGGTAGGCTCACGCCACCGCGCTCTCGAGGATTGCCATCGTCTCCCGGGCGCACTTCTCCCAGCTGAACATGGTGGATCGCTCTAACGAGCGGGCCGAGAGCGATCGCAATAGCTCGGGATCGGACAGGGCCCGGCGGACGGCCTCCGCGATATCTGCCGGATCGCGCGGGTTCACCAACAGCCCGGCCTCTCCGGCGATCTCCCGCAGGCCATTTGCGTCCGACGTCACGATCGGTGTACCGCAGGCCAGCGCCTCCGTGATCGGGATCGGAAACGCCTCGACGTGGGACGGATAGAGAAACAGATCGGCGAGCGAGTAGAGGGCTGGGAGATCCGCCTGGTCGATCCAACCGGGGAATCTGATGTCCCGTCCGAAGCCGTCGTTTGGAATGCCGTAGTCGCTGCGGTACCGCTCACAGTCCTTCCCGCCGACGACGAGCTGGTGCGGGATGGTGCCGTGGACCCGCTCGTATGCCGCGAGGATGCCATCGATGTTCTTGCGCCCGCCATCGCCGTACTTCGAGAGCGTGAGGATGAACCGGTCGGGCAAGTCGTACTTCGACCGGATGGACTCCAGGTGCTCTGCGTCCTCCACTCGCCGGAACTGCCTGCCCGGCCCGAAGTAGACGGTGGTGATCTTGTCGTCAGGCAGCCGGAAAAGGTCGTCGAACACGTCCTTGGTGATGCGAGAGACCGCGAGGACGGCGCTGGCGCGGCGGCAGTACACGGGCATCATGAGGCGGAGGTACCGCAGGTCCCAGCGATTCCAGAATCGACTCACCTCGGGCATGAACCACCCGGCACCGTGCAGGACCATCGCGGTGCGGCACGGGGCGAGGAGCGGGACGGTGAATTT
>JBDHDN010000252.1:0-8435 GCA_039591485.1 Gemmatimonadota bacterium | reverse complement strand
CCCGTGCCCGATCGACCGCCTCCTCGATGGCGCCCTGTGTGCTGCCCCAACCCACCACGAGAAGGTCGCCGTGCTCATCACCGTACGGTGTCGGCGGTGACAGGGTCTGCTGGAGGACGGCCATCTTCCGTGCGCGCATCTCGCAGCCGCGCTCGTGCACGTCCGGCGTGTAGCCGATCTTGCTCGCCTCGTCGTGCGACAGGCCGGTGGCGGTGAACATCCCGTTCCGCTGACCGGGGATGTGCCGCCGCGAGAGCCCGGTCTTGGGATCCCAATCGTACGGTTTGTGGCCTTCGGGGAGTGCGCTCATGTCGAGCGGAGCAGCCATCCACTCCCGAGTGATGTTCGGCCGCGGAAACGGCTGCACGCCGGTGGCGAGGTTCGCGTCGGTCAGCACGATCACCACGCAGCGGAACGCCTCGGCGATTCGGCGTGCAGTGGTCATGCACAGGAAGCACTCCTCCATCGTGGCGGGTGCCATGACGACTTTGGGCGCGTCGCCGGGCTGCCCGAAGATCGCGGCCAGCAAGTCGGCCTGCTCGATCTTGGTCGGAAGCCCCGTGCTCGGACCGCCACGCTGGACGTCCACCACGACCAGCGGGGTCTCGGTCATGACGGCGAGTCCGATGAACTCGGTCTTGAGCGCCATGCCCGGACCGGACGTGATCGTGAAGGCGGTCTTCCCAGCGAACGATGCTCCAATGGCGACGCCCACCGCGGCGATCTCGTCTTCCGCCTGGTGTACGATCCCGCCGTAATCCTCGAAGATCTCACTCAGATAGTGTGAGGCAGAGGTGGCCGGCGTGATCGGGTACATCGCGCACAGCTCGAGACCTGCGGAGATCGCCCCGATCGCGACGGCCTGGTTGCCGTTCATCACGACCATCGGAACATCGGGCGCCTCGACAGGAACCTCCACTTTGAAGTCGAGGTGCTCCTCGGCCCACCTATGCCCGAGCTCGAGCAGCGCGATATTCGACTCGGCGATCTCTGCCTTCTTCTTCCGGAACTCGTGTCGGATGAGTTCCTTGATGATCTCGAGGTCACGTGAGTAGATGTTCGCCAGCATGCCGAGCACGAACATGTTCTTGCCCTTCCGCGGATTGTCGACTACGGTCAGGCACTGTTCCTCCATCGGGACCTCGACGAAGCGGTACTCGCCTTCGGCGAGCTCCTCCATCGCCGCCGCCCACTCCTTGCAGATGTCCTCGTCGTCGTGGGTCTTCCACATGTTCTCGATGAGGATGATGCAGCCCTTTTCGAGGCTGTTCATCCGGTGCCGGTGCAGCAGCACCTGCTCGTTGAAGGCGGCGACGAGGTGCGCGCCGTCGCCCCAGTTGGTGACGGCTCTGGTGCCAATGCGGATCCGGTTGCCGGAAGCGCTGGGGGGAGTACGCGGGGGTGGCTGGATCTCGGCGGGGATAATCTCGACTGTCCACACGCCGTTGCCCATGCGGGCAGAGACGCGGCCGAAGATCTGGCCGCACTTTTGGGCGCCTTCGCCGGAATCGGAGACCACCTCGACGGTGTGCTCCTTGACGCGGATGATGCGCTTCTCACCGGCGGACGCGTCGGCTGCCTGCTTCTGCTTCGAAGGCGCCTGTGCTTGGGATGTCGTCATCGCACACTCTCGCTCGGGTACGTGCGTACCTGTGGTCAGTCGCAATCCGAGGCGGAGTGCGCACTTCGCGCTCGAACGGGGAGCCCGCTCGCTGGGAAGCGCTCGGTACGGCTCGATCCGAACACTCCGCCCCTCCCGAATGTTTGCGGCAGGTGGGGCTTCGCGAAGGAAACGCTTGGCAGGTTGTCCCTGACGCTCCTGGGCGTCAGTCCCATCTCACCGCTGCTCACCCGGACAACCTAATGGATCTGGGGCAGAGAAGAAGAAAGACGGGATGAAGATGTCTTTACAAGATGTTGCTGCGCCGTAAGTTCGCTCAATTCCGAGGGCTACACGTGCCTTTCCCTGACACGTGGCCCGCAGCGGGCGGCCTCAGGGTGGGGAACCACTCGTAGTTTGTACGGACAGGGTGGGATTCGAACCCACGGAACCCTTGCGAGGTTCACACGCTCTCCAGGCGTGTGCCTTCAACCGCTCGGCCACCTGTCCCGAAATGCGAAAACATTGAAATAGAGCGGAACGCGCGGTACCGGTCAAGCCAACTGCCAGTCCCATCGCTTGCGTGCGACTGGCTGCTGCCTCGTGGCTCGCACGAAGCGGTGCGGTCGGCAATCGTGACTGCGATCACGGCAGGGGACCGATGCCACGCCCTACACTGTCCGTGCAAGGCGACGCAGAGTCACGGGGCTACGGCTGTGTCCTTTGGCCACGCCCGCCGGGCCGCCAGCGTGTCGTTAGGGCCCGGCGTGTCTCCCGTGTCCCGACGGCCACCGGGCAGGATGGGCTTCCACTCCCTCTTTGGAGGAACACGATGCACATCCGCCTCAAACCTCTCCTCGTCACGCTCGCAGTCGGTCTCCCCATCGTGGCACTCGGCTGCAGCGACAGCACAGGTGTCGAGAACCAAGTCGATACCCCACCCGTGTTCGGGTTCGGCAACGGTGCTCCGAGTGGTCCCCACTACAACCTCAACATCATCGGCGTTCCGAAGAGCAAGACGGCGAGCATGACGTCGGGCGGCCGGATCTTCGTCCCGCTCGGATCCAATGGGAATCCGTCGAAGACCAAGATCAAGCTGTGCGAGTCGGGCGTGGGTGCCGCATGCGCCGACCTGGACCCGACGACCTTCGTCGTGTTGGACGCCAACGGCACCGACGGCGAGGCGAGCTTCGCGCTGCCCGATCCTGATCCGGACGCGGACGGCACCAGCGTGTACTCCGTCTACGTCCGGCCGCTCGGCATCCCCGGCGGGCATGCGGACAACCAGACCTGTGGCCTCGTGCCATCGCTGGATGAGTTTGGCGATCCGGTGTACGACCCGACCACGGGCGAGCAGGTGTACGAGGAGATCTGCTCCGTGGTGCAGCTGAGCCTCGATCGCACGAAAGGCAAGCAGTCGTTCATCGATGCGACTGCCTGTCTCCTCTACATCTACGCCGACCTCGACTTCGACGGCACGCTCGATCGAGCGCCCATCTTCGGCGACCCGCTGGTCGATTCCTGGTGGGAGTGGAGCAACGAGGGACTGAAGCTGGCGCAGCTCCGGTTCTACCCGGTCCCGTCCGACGTGCCCGCGCCGGACGCGGTCGTCGATTGCACCAGCAAGGGGAAGTTCAACGGCTAATCTCCTCAGGGCGCCGGAGCACACAAACACTGGGCCGCCACGCGCAGGGGCGTGGCGGCCTCGTTCTCACGTGGCGAACGCCGACCGAGCTTCTTTACAGGATAAACGGGTGCCCTCGGGGTGCATGCATTCACTCCGATATGGCCGCGCTTCGGAGCACAGCAAGCACCGTGGCCGTGTCGCGGACCGGTGCACCCCCCTGGGCGAGATGCGGCAACCCGCCGGCCCGGCCGCCCAGGCGCTCCGCCGCGCTCTGGAGGATTGCCGCAGCATCGACGTCGGGTAGGTCCTCACCGCGCTCGCAGACCAGCCGCACTCTCTTCCGATCAGTAACCGAGATCAGCGCCACGGTACGCGGATGCGCGGCAAGCGACGACGCCAGGGTTCGTGCCTGTGCGTAGGATCGATCTTCCACGTGTGTCACGACCCAACGCACGCCGTCCCATTCCGGCGTTTCGCTCCGGAGTCGCTTCGCCTCCACTTCGATCAACGCCGCATCGGCCGTCCCGAGCGCGCGGCGCGTTTCCTTGAGATCGCTTTGGAGCCGCCCGACCGCAGTGCGCAGATCGCAGGGATGGACGGACAGGTCGACGCTCACCTCCTGCACCGTGCGCTGCATGGTCTGGAAGCCAGCCAGTGCTCGGCCGCCGCACTTGAAGCCGACACGGGTTCCACCCTTGTAACGCTCGATCCGCACGATCTTCACCAGGCCGACGGCTCCGGTGCGCTCGACGTGCGTGCCACCGCAGGCCACCGTGTCGAAGTCCCCCATGCGCACGACGCGAATCGTCCCACCAACCGTGGGGGAGCGCCGCAGCGGTAGTTGGTGGATCGCGTTCTCTTCGACGAAGAGGATCTCGACCGTCCGGTTCTGCCAGACCCCGCGATTCACGATCTCTTCGACGGCATGCGCTGCGTCCCACTCGAGGGCAGAGAGAGCGAGATCGATCGTGCTCTCGTCGGCACCGAGGTGGAAGCTCACGGTGGGGGCTTCGAGCCCGCGAGCGAAGCCGGCCGAGAGGAGGTGCTGGCCGGAGTGCTGCTGCATGTGGTCGAACCGGCGGGGCCAGTCGATCGTGCCCTCGACCTGCGGGCGCTCCGGTATGCGGTCGAGCCGGTGCCACACGAGACCGTCCTCGTCCCGCACGTCGCGGACCGGGATCCCGTCGATCGTCCCGGTGTCGTGCGGCTGCCCGCCGGACGTCGGGTAGAACGCGGTGCGGTCGAGTCGGATCTCCGGCCCATCGCTTCCCTCCCGACGCTGGACGACCGTGCCGGTGAACGCCGTCAGCGTCGAGTCCCGATAATAGAGTCGCTCCGTCATACGCTCGAACAATAATCCACCCTCAGCGGACGGACGACCTGCGCGTCTGAGAGAATCCGCGGCTGCGACTTTACGGACCGCGTCCAGGCTGCGATCATCCAGCCCACAGCACGCAATCTGATGAGGAGCACATGAGCATCCGGCATTGGGCGGGCGGTCTCGCGTTCACTGTCATCGCGGCTTCGGTACTCGGCTGCGCGACACGCGACGGCCGGGAGTCGACCACGGGCAACGTCATTTTCGTCCATCCCGACGGGACCGGACTCAACCACTGGAGTGCGGGCCGGATGTACTGGAAGGGTCCCGATGGGGTCCTGGAGTGGGACCGCCTGCCGGAAACGGCTGTCTATCGCGGGCACATGGCCGATCAATTGACGGCCACGTCGAACGGGGGGGCCACGACGCACGCGTTCGGCGTCAAGGTCCGGGGACCCGGTTCGTTCGGGAAGGACGGCACCAGCACGATCCGCGCATTGTCCGGGTACGAGGGGAGCATCATGCGGGAGGCAGCGAACGCGGGACACCCCGTGGGGATCGTGAACGACGGCGATGTCGCCGAGCCGGGGACCGGGGCGTTCCTGGCGCAGGTCGACGATCGCTACGCCGGTACGGAGATCGTGCGGCAGATGCTCGAGGGCCGGCCCGAGACTGATGATGCCGAGCCGGTGGTGATCCTGGGTGGGGGCGAGCGGTTCTTTCTGCCGGAGGGAACGCCGCGCTGCAGCGACGAAGTCAGGCTCGACTGTGCGGTGCACGCGGATCCCGTCGACGGCGGCGGGTCCAACCGCACCGATGGGCGTAACCTGCTCGAGGAGGCCGTGGCCGCGGAGTGGCTGGTGATACGCACGCGCGAGGAGTTCGCGACGCTGCGCGCCGCCCTCGCGGATGATGCGGAGTACGCGCCCAAGGTGCTCGGGCTCTTTGCGTCCGACGACATCTTCAACGACGTGCCCGAGGAGCAGTTGCTACGGCTCGGGCTCGTGGACGAGACGCGCGCCCCGGACGATCGGCGCGGCCGACTCATCATATGGGGTGATCGCGCAGGCACCATGGGGTTCGATCCGCCAACCGCTGCCGAGATGACGGAGGTGGCCCTGACGTTGCTCGAGCGGCACAGCCGGGGGCGGGATCTCCCGTTTCTGCTGGTCGTTGAGGTCGAGAGCACGGACAATCTGCCGAACGCCAACAATGCCGTCGGCGCGCTCCGCGCACTCGGGCGCAGCGACGACGTGATTGCGGTCGCACGCCAGTTCCAGGAAGCGCATCCGGCGACCCTGGTGTTGACGGCGGCAGACAGCGATGCGTCGGGGATGCAGGTGTTCTCGCCTCCGAGACTGGACGCCGCCGGGCTGGTGACCGGGATCTCCGGCAATCCGACCGGTCAACCTGACGAGCGGGTATTGCACACCCTCGACGGCATCGAGGGAAGGCATACGCCTCCGTTCACCGCCGCGCCCGATGCGACGGGCCGGGCACTCCCGTTCGCGATTGCATGGTCGGGTGCCGAGGACGTCGCCGGCGGTGTCCTGTCCCGAGCGCAAGGGCGGAACGCCCCACTCCTCGGTACCCGTTTCTCCGAGCGATTCGACAACACCGATGTCTATCGGATGATGTATCTGACCCTGTTTGGCGAGCTGCTCCCGGCCAGGGGCGGCATCGAGAGTCAGACAGTCAAGTAGACCGGTCGGCACGGACCGGATGGCGTGCGTCATGTGAGCGGCGGGCTCGGCGTCTCCGGCGGCCACGCGAAAGTCGAGCCTCGGGCTCGCAATCGATGCCACCCCGCCGCCCCTCGCATTGGCGTCTCCCTATGACCGCGGGTGGGGGCAGGACGCACAGCGGGCGAAGGGTTATTGCCGCAAGCGCGCAACACTTGACTGCTCGCCTCACGAGTCTCATATAGGGCCGTAGGCGGGGTGACGCCATCATGCGCCGCCATCTCGGACTTCCTCGCTCGGGGCGGTCCAGCAGCGCAGTCCACCAGGAACTCAGCTGACTGACTTCGTATCGGAGGGTCGCCATGGACTGTAACGGAGCTGACACACGAGGCTGTGCGGAGGCGGGAGGGCCGCTCAGGAGGCCGTGGGTCCGACCTACCATCGAGGATCTGCCCAAGCTCACCGATCTCACGCTCCAGACCGGCAGCCCGATTCCGGGGACGGGTGGCAGCGGCGGCAGCTCGGTCTTCTGAACTCTCTGGCCTCCAGGTTCGATTGCGGCGCGGGAGGCGCGCTCGGGTCAGCCCCCCACACCACGCACGCGTGCGGCGGAATCCGCCTGCTTCTTTGGAGAGCGAAATGATGCGCCATTCCTCAAGAGACTCCACGTGGCTGCTCCTCGCTGTGGGACTCTGCGGTGCGGTGGCATGCGCCGATGATGCTCCGGTCACGTCGCCGGGGGTGACGATCGAGCAGGACCTGCCGGAACCGGAGAGCAGCCGGAAGCTGATCGCGTCGGTGCAGTGCAGGGCGAACGTTTTACAGGCAAAGCTGGCATGCGGCCCTGAGCCGATGGAGGACCAGGAGGCTGGACCGCAACGCGTCATTGTCGGCGGACAGGACCTGTACGTCCAGATGGTGAACGGACCTGTGTCGTACAATGCAACGACCGAGATCTTTCAGGCCAGCGTGCGGCTCGTGAATCTGCTTCGGCAAGGTCTCGGAAGCCCGGATGGGATCCAGGTCACTGGTGTCCGGGTTTTCTTCCACGAGGGTCCGACGGTGACGGATGGAGAAGGCACCGTGACGGTATTCAACGCCGACGGCCTCGGTGCCTTCACAGGCGTGGATCAACCGTACTACCTCTACGACGTGTACGTGCCGTACTTCACCTCGAGCGGGGGCAAGGTGTGGCAGTGGCAGGTACCGCCCACCGTGACCGAGTTCACGTTCTCGGTCTACGTCGCTGCCGATGTGGTCGGCGAGCAGGGATACGTGGCGATGAGTACCGCCTCCGAGTTGCTGTCCGTCGGCGGCTCCGTCACGGTGACGGGTGTTGCACGGGACGTGGTCGACCGAATGCTGGGCAGTACCGTGACCTATTCCAGTTCCGATCCGTCCGTCGCCACGGTCGACGAGAATACGGGGCTGGTGACGGCTGTCGGGACCGGCCGGGCCGAGATCGTCGGCACGACTGGCGGCCCGGAAGCGGACGGGATCACGGTGGTCACCGTGCCGTCAACCGCGGGGTATGATATTGCGCTCCGCTTCCTCACACCGGTCACGCCCGCGCAGGAGCAGGTGTTCCTCGACGCAGCGGCGCGGTGGGAAGCGTTGATCGTCGATGACCTACCGACAGAATGGGTCTCGCTTTCCTCACTGGGCTGTGCCGGCCTGATCGATGAGTATGTAGACGATGTGACCATACGGGTCATTCTGGCGGAACTGGACGGAGCCGGAGGTACCCTTGGCGCTGCGGGGTACTGTTGGGTGCGATACCCGGGATTCCCCGAGATTGGCCTGCCGGCATTTGGGGTGATGATCTTCGACGTCGCGGATGTCGGACTGGGTCAGTTCTCCGATGTCGTACTGCACGAAATGGGGCATGTCCTCGGCGTTGGCACTCTGTGGCAGTCCAACGCGTTCCTGGAGGACGACGGAGGTCCCCTGTTCGACTGTTTCCCCGTCGCGGGCGATTCGCCTCCCCCGCTCACAACCGATCCGTATTTCAATGGGGCGTTGGCGCAGGCAGCGTTCGATGCCAACGGCGGCAGCTTGTATTCGGGCAACAAGGTACCGGTTGAAAACGACCACGGAGAAGGAACGCGGTGCGTGCACTGGCGCGAGACCGTGCTGGGTTCCGAGCTCATGACTGGTTTTGCTGAGGCTGCCGGTGTCTCCATGCCCCTCAGCGAGATCACCGTCAAG
>JBDHDN010000251.1:0-6156 GCA_039591485.1 Gemmatimonadota bacterium | reverse complement strand
GGCAGGACCAGCATCGACACCGGGATCGGATTCCTCGACCACATGCTCGACGCCCTCGCGCGCCACGCGCGGTTCGACCTCACGCTCTCGTGCACGGGCGATCTCGGCATCGACGATCATCACACCTCCGAGGACTGTGCGCTGGCGCTCGGCGCAGCGATCGACGCCGCGCTCGGCGAGCGGCGCGGCATCGTGCGGTTCGGCTCCGCGTACGCACCGCTCGACGAGGCCCTCGCTCGGGCCGTCATCGACTGCTCGGGCCGCCCGTTCGCCGCAGTACAACTCGGCCTGCAACGCGACGCCATCGGCGCGCTGTCGTGTGAGAACATTCCCCACGTGCTCGTATCGCTCGCGACCGCGGCGAAGATCACGCTACACGTGGACGTACTGCGCGGCGCGAACGACCACCACCGCGCCGAGGCGGCGTTCAAGGCGACGGCGTTGGCGCTCAGGCAGGCCATAGCGGCGTCGGGGTTCGACGACGTCCCATCCACCAAGGGCACGCTCACCGAGGACAGGGCTGATGCCTGACGTCACCATCATCGACCTCGGGATTGCCAACCGGGCGTCGGTGGCAAACGCGTTCGAACGGCTCGGCGTCGAGTACGTGTTCACGTGCGATGCCGATCAGGTTCGGACGGCCCGGCGCCTGGTGCTGCCGGGTGTCGGTGCGTTCGGCGCGGGGATGGACCGACTCCGCCGGCGCAGTCTCGTTTCCGCGGTGCGCGCCGCGGTCGAGCAGGGCACGCCGACACTCGGCATCTGCCTGGGCTTTCAGCTGCTCTGCGAGGCGAGCGACGAGAGCCCCGGCGTCGAGGGCATCGGCATCATTCCCGGACGCTGCACCCGTCTACCCGCGGAGGTGCGCGTGCCGCATCTCGGCTGGAACGCGGTGCAGGCGCCGGACGGCCCGAGCCTCGTCACCTCGGGCATGGCCGCCTTCGCCAACTCCTTCGCCCTCCGCGATGCACCACCGGACTGGGCGGTGAGCCGGAGCGAGCACGGTACCCCATTCATCGCCGCGGCGGAGCGTGGCAACGTGCTCGCGTGCCAGTTCCATCCCGAGCTGTCCGGCGCCTGGGGCATAACTCTGCTCGATCGCTGGCTGCGCGGCGCACCTGAGCCGGCAGCTCGCGCCTCGACGAACGGGGTGGGCACGCTGAGCCATCGTCTCATTCCCTGCCTCGACGTGCGTGATGGGCGCGTGGTAAAGGGTGTTCGGTTCCAGAGCCTGCGCGACGCGGGCGACCCCGCCGAGCGCGCGGCGCTCTACGAGGCACAGGGGGCGGACGAGATCGTCATCCTCGACGTGGGTGCCTCTCCGGAGGCACGCGGGACGCAGGTGGAGACGGTGCGCGCCGTGCGGCGCGCCCTCACCATCCCGCTCACCGTGGGCGGCGGCGTGCGCTCGGTGGACAACGCCGCGGCGCTGCTCGACGCCGGTGCGGACAAGGTGAGCGTCAACACCGCAGCCGTGCGTCGACCCGAGCTGCTGAGCGAGATGGCCGAGGCGTTCGGGTCGCAGTGCGTGGTGCTCGCAATCGACGCGCGGCGATCGGCCGACAGCTGGGAGGTGCTGTTGATAGGGGGCAGCGAGCCCGCGGGCATCGACGCGCTCGACTGGGCGCGGCGCGGTACGGATCTCGGCGCCGGCGAGATCCTGCTCACGAGCTGGGACCGCGACGGCACACGCGACGGCTGCGACACCGACCTGCTCCGCGCGGCGCGGGCAGCGGTGACGGTGCCGGTGATCGCGTCGGGCGGTGTCGGCGAGTTCCGGCACGTGGCCGACGCCATCACCGCCGGGGCGGACGCGGTCCTCGCCGCCTCGATCTTCCACGACGATGACCACGACGTCGCCTCGGTAAAGCGCTACCTCGCCGAGCGCGGCCTTCCGGTACGATCATGATCGTCCCCAGCATCGACCTCATGAACGGGCGCGCGGTGCAGCTGCGCCGCGGGCGCGAGAAGGTCTTGGACGGCGGCGACCCGCTCGAGCGGCTAGACGAGCTGAGTATTGCGGGTGAGGTCGCGGTCATCGACCTCGACGCGGCACTCGGCACAGGATCGAACGCTGAGATTGTCCGCGAGCTGGTGCGTCGGGCCCCGTGCCGCGTCGGTGGCGGGATCAGGAGCATCGACACTGCACGCGAGTGGCTCGACACCGGTGCCGCGCGCGTCATTATCGGGACCGCCGCGACCCCGGAGATCTGCGCCCCGCTTCCGCGCGATCGGGTCATTGCCGCGGTGGACGCCGAGCACGGTGAGTTGGTGGTGGAAGGCTGGCAGACGCGTACCGGGCGCGACGCGTTCGACGTGATTCGTGCCCTCGCCCCGTACGTGGGTGGGTTCCTGCTGACCCAGGTCGAGCACGA
Organism: Gemmatimonadota bacterium; assembly: GCA_039591485.1. Classification (GTDB taxonomy): domain Bacteria; phylum Gemmatimonadota; class Gemmatimonadetes; order Gemmatimonadales; family GWC2-71-9; genus JAOTVV01. The sequence continues at coordinate 3,781 of JBDHDN010000251.1, read as the reverse complement.
GGGTGTGATGCAGGGCTTCGACTGGACCTTCGTGCAGCGCGCCGTCGAGGCGGCCGGTGGCGCGAGGATCACTGCCGCGGGCGGTATCACCACGGCCGGTGAGATCGCCGCACTCGATGCGCTCGGTGTGGACGCGCAGGTGGGGATGGCGCTGTACGCCGGCGCCCTGCCGCTCGGTGACGCGATCGTGGCACCACTCACGGCCCGCGATCCAGACGGCTTGTGGCCCACGGTGGTGTGCGACGAGCACGGCAAAACGCTCGGTCTCGTCTGGAGCCAGGCGGAGACGGTGCGGCGGGCCGTCGCCGAGCGGCGTGGCATCTACTGGTCACGCTCGCGCGGGGAGGTGTGGGAGAAGGGAGCAACGTCCGGTAACACCCAAGAGCTCCTGCGCGCGGACCTGGACTGCGACCGCGACACCTTGCGCTTCACCGTTCGCCAGGCCGGGAGCGGGTTCTGCCACACCGGTGCGACGACGTGCTGGGGTGACGGATTCGACTTCGGGACGCTCGAACGGGTCGTGGCATCGGCCGTCGCCACAGGCGATCCGGCGTCGGGAACCGTGCGACTCGTCCGGGACCCCGACTTGCTCGCAGCCAAGCTCGCAGAGGAGGCGATGGAATTGGCGCGGGCCAATACCACCAATGAGGCCGTGCACGAGACGGCCGATCTCCTCTACTTCGCGCTCGTGGCACTCCAACGCAGTGGTGGCACACTCGACGACGTGCGCCGCGAGCTGGAGCGACGCCACCGGCGCGTCACCCGCCGGCCGATGCAGGCCAAGGACAGGAGGGAAACGTGACGGCGCATCTGCACGTCAGAACGCTCGACGATCTGCGAGCCTCCCGGGCGGGAGGGATCGACCGCGCGGCCGTCACTGCCGTGCGCGAGATCGTGGACGACGTGCGCCGAGAGGGCGACCGCGCGCTCCGCCGCTGGGCAATGCACTTCGGCGAGCTGAAGGCACACGAGCCGGTGTTCCTCGACCGTTACGCGATCGAATCAGCGCTCGATCGGATCGGACCCGAGGCGGTAGAGCGACTCCACCGCGTCGCCGGCCGCATACGGGGCTTCGCCGAGGTACAGCGCGCCGCCGCGCGCGATCACGAGGTCGCGATCCCGGGGGGGGCGGCGGGATCCCGCTTCGTGCCCATCGAGCGCGCCGGCTGCTACACGCCGGGTGGCCGCTACCCGCTGCCGTCGTCGGCACTGATGACGGTGATCCCCGCCGAGGTGGCGGGAGTCGAGGAGATCTGGGTCGCAAGCCCCAAGCCCTCGTGGGAGACGCTCGCGTCCGCGGCCATCGCTGGTGCCGATGGGGTCGTGGCGGCGGGCGGTGCACAGGCGATCGCCGCACTGGCGTACGGCGCGGGCCCAGTCCAGCCGAGCGACGTCGTGGTCGGGCCGGGCAACGCGTACGTCACGGCGGCGAAACAGCTCGTCACCGAACGGGTCGCGATCGACATGCTGGCAGGACCGTCCGAGCTCGCCGTCGTGGCCGACGACTCCGCAGATCCCCACCTCGTCGCGGCCGATCTTCTCGCCCAGGCCGAGCACGATCCGCGGGCGATGCCCGTGCTCATCACCACCGACCGCACACTCGCCGATGCCGTCGACATCGCAATCGGGGAGCAACTCGCCACGCTGCCCACCGCGGACATTGCCCGTGCGGCACTGGGGAATGGTGGTGCGATCGTTGTCTCGGGTCTCGAGGAGGCGGTGGCCGCGAGCGACGCGCTCGCGCCCGAACACCTCGAGCTGCACGTCGCGGATCCTAAGGCCCTCCAGAGCAGGCTCACCCACTACGGCGCGTTGTTCGTGGGTGCCAGCGCCGCTGAGGTGCTCGGCGATTACGGCGCAGGCCCGAACCATGTCCTCCCCACCGGCGGCACGGCGCGCTCGGCCGGCGGGCTCTCGGTGTTCACGTTCCTCAGGTCGCAGACCTGGCTCAGGATCGACGACCTCAGCGAGGCGCGGGAGTTGGTGAACGACGCGGTGTGGCTCGGGAGGGTCGAAGGGCTGGAGGGACATGCGAGAGCAGCAGAACGGAGGGTGAAGCGTGAACCGTGAAGAGTGAACGGGAATGCGTGTCCAGCCCCTTCACTCTTCACCCTTCACTCTTCACTCTCAACACACCGACCGGGCGGCGCGTAGGTTAGAGATGCACGCGCGCCATGAACGCCTCGGATTCCACTACGCTCTCGCGGACCCTCGGTCTGTTCCCGGCCACCAACCTGGTGATCGCGGATATGATCGGGGCGGGAATCTTCACGACCTCGGGGCTGCTGCTGGCCGAGCTCGGGAGCCCGCTCCTCATGATCGCGCTGTGGGCCGGGGGTGGAGTCTTGGCTCTCTGCGGGGCGCTGTGCTACGGGGCCCTGGGTGCTGCGATGCCGCGCGCCGGCGGCGAGTACGTATATCTGTCCCGACAGTTCCACCCGATCTTCGGCTTCCTGACGGGATGGGTGTCGTTGTTCGCCGGCTTTTCCGCTCCGCTCGCCGCCATCGCACTCGGGTTCAGCGAGTACCTGACCAGCGCACTTCCGAGTTCGCTCGCATGGGGTGACACCGTCGCGGTGAAGCGCCTCATCGCGATGATCGCCATCGCCGGTCTCACGGTGGTTCACCTGCGTGGGATCGCGTTCGGCGCCAGAGTGCAGAACGTGCTCACAATCGGCAAGGTCCTGCTGATCGCGGGACTGGTTGGATTCGGATTCGCCCTGGGAGGCGGGAGCTTCGGCCATCTCTCGGGGAGTGCTCCGGTCGCCGGGAGCAGCGGATGGAGAACCGTCGCCCTCTCGCTCATGTGGATCATGTTCGCGTACACCGGCTGGAATGCCTCGGCGTACGTGGGCTCCGAGATCCGGCATCCCCGACGCAATCTGCCACTCTCCCTCGTGACGGGCACGGGCGTCGTGTTGGTGCTGTACTGCGCCTTGAACGTGCTGTACGTGTACGCGGTTCCTCCCCAGGATCTGCAGGGCGAGATCGCCGTCGGCAGCCTGGCCGCCGCCCGGCTGTTCGGCGACTCGGCGAGGACGGCGATCTCGTTGGCCATTGCGTTTGCACTGCTCTCGTCGATCGGCGCGCTCGTCATCCTCGGTCCCCGCGTCTACTACGCAATGGCGAAGGACGGGTACTTCTTCCGGAGTCTCGCAGATGTCCATCCGGTCTTCCGGGTGCCGTCCAAGGCCATCGTCCTCCAGTGCCTGCTCGCAATCGTGATGGTCCTGTCCGGGACGTTCGACCAGATCCTGACGTACATGGGATTCGGGCTCGGTATCTTCCCGATCCTCGTCGTCATGGGCGTCTTCAAGCTGCCGCGGTCCGATCGGCCCCCGCTCTACGCGGTCGCCGCGGTGCTGTTTGCCACCGTGAGCGTCCTGATCCTCGTCCTCGCCTATCGCGAGCGGCCCGTCGAGTCGTCGATCGCCATCCTCACGGTGCTGGCAGGCCTCCCGTTCTATCTCACGTTCGCGAGCGCACGCGCCCGAATCGACGTCAAGCCCAAGGAGAAGGCATCATGAAGCCGACAGCCTTGCACCTCTGTGCCGCCGGACTGCTCTTCGCATCGCTCGCAAACCCAAACTGCGCCGCGCAGGATCGGTCGCAGGAGACCACGCTCGACCGCCAGGTAGAGGAGTTCCTGGACGCGCATCGCCGCCAGTGGCGGGACATGAACGTCCCGACCGTCGACGGCCAGAAGCTGTACGATCTCATCGTCGAGCACGGCTACACGAACGCGCTCGAGCTGGGAACCTCCACCGGCCATTCAGGCATC
>JBDHDN010000250.1:0-6167 GCA_039591485.1 Gemmatimonadota bacterium | reverse complement strand
GTTGAGCACCCGATTGCCCTGCTCGTTGGAGAGGCCGCCAAAATCGGTGTACAGCCGCGCGGCGGCGAAGTTGTAGTTCGGGCGCACCCGGTGGATCGTGACCTTGAGCATGTCGTCGGTCGTCGCGCCCTCGACGTAGATCGGGCCGACCTCCCCCGGGAAGGCGCCGCCCTCCGGCGTGTAGTACGCACCCGGGTTCGTGCGCGACACGAGCACGGTGCCGGGCGGGATGCGCAGGACGGGGTCCCGCACCCTGAAGGTGCGATATCCCACCGTCGGCTCAAAGCGGACCGTGTCCTGTGCGTTCAGGCCGGCAGTGGAGAGGACGAGCAGACCGAGGGCAACGCCTGGAATGAGGGGATACCGCATCGGGCACTCCGCGTCGTGAGGTGTATTCGAATCTGCGAGCCGAGACTCGCGGGAGCAAACGCACGGGATAGGTTTACCAGACGGAGGGGTGGACGAGCGAACTGGCGGACGGAAAAGGGAGTGCGCAAGGGATCCGCAATGTGCGGCCGGTTCTCACAAGCACAGATCGCCGAACTGGACCGCGAGGTCTTCAGGCTGCTCGAGATGCCCGCGCTCGAGCCCCGGTACAACATCGCACCCACTCAGGACGTCGCGGTGGTCCGCGAGCGGCGGAACGGCGAGCGTGTCCTGCAGCTGCTCCGCTGGGGGCTCATTCCGTCCTGGGCAAAGGACCCTGCCCTCGGCAATCGGATGATCAACGCGCGCGCCGAGACGCTGGCCGTCAAGCCAGCATTCAAGCGGCCATTCGCGCGGCAGCGGTGTATCGTGCCCGCCGACGGCTTCTACGAGTGGAAGCGCACTGGTGGCGCCAAGCAACCGTACTACATCCGGCGCGAGGATGGAGGGCCGATGGCATTCGCGGGCTTGTGGGATCGCTGGCGGAGCGACGGTGACGCGACGGTCGACTCGTTCACCATCGTCACGACCACGCCCAACGACCTCGTTGCCCCCATCCACAACCGGATGCCTGCGATCCTGCTGCCGGACGGCTATGATATGTGGCTCGATTCGGAGAACCGCGACGTCGACGACCTGAGCTCGCTGCTCGGACCGTACCCGGTGGAGGACATGACGGCCTACCCCGTAGGCCGCTTCGTGAACAATCCGAGAAACGAGGGACCGGAATGCGTGAGTCCGGCGAGCGGGTAGCGATTTCGGTCCCCGACGTGATTGCGCTGGTCGAGTCGTTCGACCCGGCAGCCGACGGCCGCGCGCTGGCCAGCGTGGAGCAGACCGTGGAGCTGCTCCAGCTCACGGTCACGCCGTTCGACCGGACGCATTACGACCCGGGTCACGTCACCGCCAGCGCCGTCGTGCTCTCACCGGACCGGCAGCACGTGCTGCTCGTCTATCACGAGCGACTCCGCCGGTGGCTGCAGCCCGGCGGGCATGTGGAGGCAAGTGATGCGACGGTGGTCGACACGGCCCGCCGCGAGGTGCGCGAGGAGACGGGCGTCATCCTCGACGACGGCCAGACGGGCCCCCTCGTCGCGGTCGACGTCCACGAGATCCCGGCCACCGACCGCGAGCCCTTCCATCTGCATCACGACCTCATGTTCCACTTTTCGGTATCGCGCGGGGTGACCCCGCACGAGGCGCACCGGGCACTGTGGTGCCCGATTGCCGACCTGCCCCGGTTCGACGTCGACGGGCCCCTGCTCCGCGGGGTCGCCCGGGCACTGCGCGCTGCTCCCCCACCGCTCACCTGACCGAGGGCATTGCGATGCTCATCACGACGACGCCGACCGTTCAGGGCACCGACATCGAGAACTACTACGGGATCGTCACCGGCGAAGCCATCCTCGGAGCCAATCTGTTCAAGGACTTCTTCGCCGGGATCCGTGACATCGTGGGCGGCCGCTCGGCCGCGTATGAAGAGGAACTACGCCAGGCACGTGACGTGGCGATCGATGAGATGGCCATGGAGGCCGAGGCGCTCGGTGCCAATGCCGTCGTCGGCGTGGATCTGGACTATGAGACGATCCAGGTCGGACGGGGTGGCACGATGCTGATGGTCAGTGCGTCGGGGACGGCAGTGAAGCTACGCTGGTAGACGGTGGGGCGGCGGAACGACGGAACGGTTCGTCTCAGTCAGCCTGCGTTACCCTGGGCCCGTCCTTCAGAACGCGAAGCCGCTCCCGAACGCCACCGCCCAGCGTTTGTCGCCCCATCCTTCCCCGAAGCGGTACCCGACGTCGAACCGGCCGATGTTCTGTCCGCTCGAGCGGGTCGAGCCGAACCGAAGACCGAAGCCCACGTTTCCCCCGAGGCGCCGGTCCTGATCGTCGTACCACGCCCCCCCATAGTCGACGAAGCCGGCGAAGCCTAGTCCGAGGACACCGAACACGTCGTCAAACAGGAACGCGCGGTGCTCGGCCGCGAGCCACAATGCTTGCTCTCCAGTGAACGCGTGTGGTCCGAACAGCCGTGGCCCCTGGCCGTGCCCGAAGTCGTACTCGAACCCCGGCGGCGTCCCGGCGCGCCTGCGCCATTCGGCGTGCACCACGGTCGCACCTTTGGGGATCACCTGCGAAGCCCCGGTGAGGCTGACCCTCACCTGTCCCGAGTCGAGCCCCGCACCCGTGAACAGGCCGTTGCCGGCACCGACGAACCGCACGAAGTTCTTGCCGACCGCGAAGCCGGTCTGGAACAGCAGACTCGGCCCGATCCCTGTCTCAGGATGCCCCCAACTTCCCGGCGCGAGCCAGCCGGCAGCGACGATCCGCGTGCTCAGATCGACGTCCTCATTGCGCCCGAACCCGGAGTAGTACCTGACCACGCGGAAGTGCGGTTCGAGCAGCTCCCCGAACACCCCCACCACACCGGAGACGGAATCCGGTACCAGGCTCGCGGCGAGTTCGTAGGGGAGGAACTCCTCCCGCTTCACCTGAGCGACCACCCCCACCCGGATGTATCCGCCGGGCCCTGCGACCGGTGCGTACACGACATCGGCTCGCTGGAGGAACAGGCGCCGACGGTACGTCCGTGAGGAATCGCCGTCGCGGAATTGCAGCAGTCGCTGCACTCCCGCTTGCCCGATGAGCGTGAACGCCGTGCGGTCCTGCAAGGCCCGAAACGGCATCCCCACTGTCCAGGCACCGAAATCCCCGTCACTCAGATTGTCCCAGTACCCACCGACGCCGAACCGCGAGCCGCGGATGCGCTCCACGTTCGCGTTGAGTTGGAGCGCCGTGCGATCCGGCACGTCACGGTACACCGCCCCCACCGAAGCACCCGTGCCGAGGAAGTTGGTCTCCCGCGCACCGAGCGCCCACGAGAACTCCCCGGCGGTGAAGGACGCGTTCATGATGAGCTGCGTGCTCCAGCCGTCGTAGGTGTCCACGAGCACATCCACCATACCTGAATCGGCTGGAGTGGTGCTGATGACGACCTCGCGGAACAGGCCCCGTGCGCGGAGGTTGCGGGCCGACTCTGCCACCCGCGCGGAATCGTAGCGTTCCCCCGGGTGGAACAACAACTCGTTGCGGACGACCGACGGACGCGTCGTGTAGTGCAGGCCGTTGGCCAGACGGAACAGGAAGTTGGCGGCCGCCTCGGTGGAGTCGAAGACGTTATGTGTGCGGACGATGATTTGGTCGATGATGGGCGCCTCAGCCGGCTCGACCTCCTGCGCCGCGATTCGGCCCAGAGGCAACAGACTCACGACGATGGCGAGCGCACCGATCCCGCGCATGCAACCTCACGATTCCCGTCAACACAGCTCCGCCACCGAATCCAGCACGCGGTCGGGACGGATTCCACTCGTAGCCAGCGTATCCTCGTGGAACTTTCCGGTGCGCACCAGCCAGCCCTCGAGCCCTGCCCGCTGGGATCCGTCGATATCGGCCCACAGATCGTCACCGACCATCGCGATGGGCGACTGCAAGGCCTGGTGGTCGCGGTGTTCCGCTGTTCCACCATTCCGCCGCTCCGCCGTGCCCAGCGCTCCGACGGCGGCCTCGAAGAACTCGCGGTTCGGCTTGCCGCACACCGTGGCCTTCGCGCCCGTCGCATACTCCAACGCGGCGACGTACGCCCCTGCATCGACCTCGAGACCGGACGGTCCATGCCAGTAGTGTCCCATCTGCAGCGCGACCAGCTGCGCACCGCCCATAACATAGCGGAACGCCTCGTTGAGCAGTGCATGGGTCCAGCGCTCCCCCACGTCGCCGACGAGGACGGCATCGGGGAGCGCAGTCGGGCGGTCAGGCGGTCGGGCCGTTCCGCCGACCAGCTCGAAGTCTCGTAGGTCCTCCAGCGCATCGTCCATCACGAACGGCGCGATACGTCGGATTCCTCGTCGCTTCATCCAATCTGCGCCGGCGTAGACAGCGGTGAAGACGTCCTCACGCTCGACCGCGATGCCGTGCCGGCGCAGCCGATCGACCACGCTCTGCCGGGAGCGGCGGGTGATGTTGGTGAGAATACGAAAGGGGAAACCCCGATGCCGCAGCCGCTCGACGACGGCTGCGGCACCGGGGATAGGACCCGTCTCGGTCAGCAGCGTCCCGTCGACATCGAGCAGGACACCGCTCAGACGATCGATCAGTACTTCCCGAGGTATCGGGCGACCTCCCACTGGCTCACCTGTCGCGTGTACTCCTTCCACTCCTCCCGCTTAGCCTCGAGGAACATCCGGTAGATGTGCTCGCCGAGCGCCTCGCGCACCACCGTGTCCTTCTCCAGGTAATCGAGCGCTTCGTGGAGGTCGCGCGGCAGTTCGTCGATCCGATGCCGGCGGCGCTCACGCTGACTCATGGTGAAGATGTTCTTGTTGACCGGATCCGGGGGCGTCAGCTTGTTCTCGACGCCGTCGAGACCACTGGCGAGCTGCACCGCGAGGCTCAGGTAGGGGTTGGCCGACGGATCGGGCATCCTGAGCTCGCAGCGCGTGCCCGGTCCCCGGCGCTCCGGTACGCGGATCAGCGGCGAGCGATTCCGCGCGCTCCACGCCACGTTCACCGGTGCCTCAAACCCCGGAACCAGCCGCTTGTAGCTGTTCACCAGCGGATTCGTGATCGCACAGAACCCGCGAGCGTGCTTGAGCAGGCCGGCGATGTACGCCAGCGCCACAGACGACAGGCCCCACGTGGCCTTCGGGTCGAAGAAGGCGTTCTTGCCCCCCTTGAACAGCGATTGATGGGTGTGCATACCGGAACCGTTCTGCCCGAAGATCGGCTTGGGCATGAAGGTCGCGATGAAGCCGTGCCGGTAAGCGATGTTGCGCACGATGAACTTGAACGTCGCCAGATTGTCCGCGGTCGTGAGCGCCGAGGCGTACTTGAAATCCACCTCGTGCTGCCCCTCGGCGACCTCGTGGTGTCCCGCTTCGACCTCGAATCCGAGATCGACCAGATCGTGAATGATCAGGCGGCGGATGGGCTCGGCCTTGTCGACCGGCGCCAGGTCGAAGTACCCACCCGCATCGTGGGTCTCGAGCGTGGGATCGCCGTTCTCGTCGAGGTGGAAGATGAAGAACTCCGCCTCGACGCCGGCCATCATCTCGTATCCCAGCGCGGACGCCCGGTCGATCTGGCGCTTGAGCGTCTGCCGCGGGTCGCCTGGAAACGGGGTCTCGTCCGGGTTGTAGACGTCGCAGATGAGGCGGGCTACCCGCCCACCCTCGTCGTCGTACGGGAAGATCTTGAACGTATCGAGGTCCGGCTTGAGAATCATGTCGCTCTCCTCGATCCGGACGAACCCTTCAATCGAGGAACCGTCGAACATGATCTCGCCGGCCAAGGCCTTCTCGAACTGGCTCTTTGGCACTTCGACGTTCTTGTTGATCCCGGTGATGTCGCTGAACTGCAGGCGCAGGAAGTCGACCGAGAACTCGTCGATCAGCTTCAGAATGTCTCGGGCGGTGGCGCCCCGGGTGTCGATGTTGTTGCCCCGAATGGCTGGCTTCTCCCCCCGGGCAGGGACGGTGAGTGACTTGCGCGGCGGCACGGACGGCTCCTTGTAACGGTGCGGGCTGGCTCGAGCGGCACGGCCGGCGGTGCCCCGCCGGCCGCGGAAACTCTACCTCGACGCTGCATTCATGTCACGGATTATGTGCCCAGCACCTAGCAAATGGCGTTCCGTCACAAGGATATGTCGAAAATACTGCGTAAGTGAAGGCAATTATGTGCAGATTG
>JBDHDN010000249.1:0-9095 GCA_039591485.1 Gemmatimonadota bacterium | reverse complement strand
GGGGCTTCAGCACGTACGTCGAGCCGACCGTGCGTGTCGGCAGTAGGGTCGAGCTGAAGCCGAGCGTGGCCCTGGTCGCGGCGCCGTACGTGGGTGTGGAACCGAGGCTCAGGGCTCGGTGGGAGCCGTTCGGCTCCGGAAGGGGAGCGCTCCAGGGGGCGGCAGGGCTGTACCGCCAGACGGTCGTCGGCATCAGTGACATGCGGGACGTCAGCTCGGTCTTCGTCGCGTGGATGGAGGCGCCGGACGACGAGCCGCTGAAGGCGTTTCAGGGAACGCTGGGCTGGCAACAACCGCTCGGTGGCCGTCTGCGGTGGTCGGTGGACGGCTACTACAAGCGGCTCACGGGCATCCCCGTCACCGTGTGGAGTGCCGTGGCGCAGTTCTCCACCCAGCTCGCGCGCGCCGACGGAGAGTCGTGGGGCGCCGACGTGCGGCTCGAGTACGCCAGCCCGCGCGTCCGCGGCTTCCTGGGCTACGGCTACAGTTGGACCCGCTACGAGGCGGCACAGCGACAGTTCGCGAGTTGGTTCGGCGAGCCGGTGCAGCGCTACCATCCGCCGCACGACCGGCGCCATCAGGTGAACGCCATCCTCAGCCTGGACCTCGGCGCGTTCACCGCCTCGGCCAGGTGGCAGTACGGCTCGGGGCTTCCCTTCACCCGGCCCATCGGGTTCGACGAGCTCTTCGACTTCTCGCGGGAGCTGTCCCAGGTCACCACCACGATCGGCACGACGCGTCTGCTGCTCGACAAGCCCTACACAGGGCGGCTGCCCATGGTGCACCGCCTCGATCTCTCGCTCGAGCGTGCGTTCGACGTCTCGTTCGGGCAGATCGTCGTGCAGGGTGGTGTGATCAATGCCTACGACCGGCGCAACATGTTCTACTACGACCTCTTCAGCGGCCGGCGACTGGACCAGTTGCCGCTGGCCCCGTACGCGTCGGTGACGCTGCGGAGCAGATGACGGGCAGCACGGTGGGAGGGCGGGAGGGCGGGAGGGCGTGCGCCGGGCCGGACCGCCGGAAGTCCGTCCCAAGCCGCGTCCGCCGAATCGGTCTCACGCGGAGCCGCTTGCGAACAGGCAGGCGGGGCGGGCGGAAAGGCCTCCGTCTGCACGAACCCGGTTGTCGCTTCCGACCCCCGTCCAGGCACGTTGCGGCGTGCCCGCTTGCATTTCCTTCAGCGCCGAGCCGAGCTTATGGGTATGGCAGCCGCGACGTTCTACACGGCGGAGATGGTCCGCGCGCTCCCGGACGACGGCAAACGGTACGAGACCGTCCACGGGGAGCTGCTCGTGACGCCGGCCCCGCGGGCTTGGCATCAGGAGATCGTCCGGCGGCTGGCGTCGGCGGTGGATAAATACTGCGCTCGCTGGGGCGTCGGGCACGTCTTCCACTCCCCTGCCGACATCTCCTGGGGTCCGGACTCGCTTGTGCAGCCGGACCTTTTCGTGGTCGATCTCGCCGAGGCCCGCACGCTCGACTGGCGCCGGATGCGGCATCTCCTGCTCGCGGTCGAGGTGGTGAGCCCGTCCACAGCGCGCGCCGATCGGTTCACCAAGCGCCGGCTGTATCAGGAGGTCGGCGTGCCGGCCTCTTGGGTGGTGGATCCCGACCGGCTCGAGGTGGACGTCTGGACGCCCGCCGACACGTTCCCGATCACGGAGCGCGAGCGGGTGCGCTGGCGCCCGGAGGGCGCGGAGGTGGAGTTCGTGCTCGACCTGGCCGAGCTGTTCCGGCCCATCTGAGTGGGCGGCCCCAGAGCGTAACGCCCTACCGCCTTCCGGACCGGCTTCAGATGAAGACGGCGACGGATTCCCTGCCGATGGCCCGGCGCCACACCGCCAGCTGACCCGCGTGGTAGGCCGTGTGCGCGACGACGACCTGAAGCAGGAGATCGCGCATGGTCGGGAACGTCTCGTCGGGCAGCCGCCGAAGGAGTACCGACTCGTCCGCAGCCAGCAGGGTCTGACGGAGGCGACCCGCGGCGCCGGCGAGGATGGCAAGCAGCTCCGCCTTCGTCGGGTAGCGCGAGCGATCCGGCGACGGGGTGCTGCCGTATCCGAACAGCGACTCCCAGTCCTCAGGCAGCCACGGCGCGGCGCCCAGTTCGGCCGCCATGCCCTGGCAGCTGACGACGATGTGGCCGAGGGTCCACGTCCCGTGGTTCGGCACGCCCATCGGTTGCTCGACCATCTGCTGCTCGGAGAGGTCCGCGACCGAGCGCTCCATGAACTCGAGCGTGCTGTCGAACGTGTGGACCATGTCGGTGATCACCGTGGGACTCCGGATTCCGATTCACCCTCTCGATAACGACCGGCGTGACGGTGGTCAACCACGGCTTCGAAGGCGTGTAACGCTACGCTGCATGTCGTGAGCGGTACTTCGGCCCGTACCGTCCTACCCACCGAAGTACGGGCTGAGGATGGCCAGGACGGTGGTGGCCCAGAAGGCGAACATCCGCCGTATGAACCCATTGCGGCCGCGGGCGATCTCATCACGGAGCGCGGATCCCATGCCGTTCGATCGTGATCTCGATGGTGGCGAACCGGCGTTCCATCTCGCTCAGGAGGTCCACCAGCCGGCGCTCGAGGTTGGCATCCGCCCCGGCGAAGCGCCGCTCCATCGTGGCTTCCAGCGCTGTGAGTCGCCGGTCCATCTCGGACCGGTGGTGGACAAAGCGCTCATCGACCTTGGCGTCGAAGCGCTGGAAGTTCAGCTCGTTCAGCCGTTCGAGATCGGCCCGGTAGGTCATGTCCACCGCGTTGAACCAGTCAAAAAAGGCGGCTAGGCGGTCAGGCGGATGGACGGATGCCCCTCCGTCGTGGCTTGCGCTCGGCGGGTCGAGTACCGAGAGGGCGGCTGGGCCTGGCGCGACGTTGCGGGGCTCGCGGGCGGCACTGAGCGGCTCGACCGTCCTCTTTGCCGGGCCGTCGCGTCCATTGTGTCGCTTTCGCCTCCGCGCAGTCGGTCTCGCCTATCGTCGAATCACGTCGCCCGTATATTGCGCGTGTAGTGTTTGAGGCACCTGAGTGCGTTCGGCACCGGGTTCCGGAGCCGCCGTCACGTGAAGGAGATCCGTCATGACGCGAGCGGTGTCCCCGTCGATGCTAGGGATCATGACCTTCGCAGTCGTCGCCTGCACTCCACAGCAAACGGACGATCGCTACGACGTGGTGGTGAAGGGCGGGCGAGTGATGGATCCGGAGTCGGGCATGGACGCCATCCGCAACGTTGGCATCCGGGACGGGAAGATCGAGGCGATCAGCGAGAACGCGCTCGACGGCGATCGGGTGATCGATGCTGGCGGGCTCGTCGTTGCCCCCGGGTTCGTCGACCTCCACGTGCATCAGAATACGGTCTCGCAGTCGGACGAAACCCTGGCATTGATGGCGCAGGACGGTGTGACCTCCGCATTCGAGTTGGAGGTCGGGACCGGAGACGTCGACGCATGGTACCGCGCACGTGAGGGCGGGCAGGTCATCAACTACGGTGTCAGCATCGGGCACATTCCGGTGCGAATGGCGGTGATGCGCGATTCCGGTGCGTTTCTGCCGAGCGGGCCCGGCGGCAGTGAGCCGGCGACTCCCGAGCAGATCGCCGAGATGGGGCGCCTGATCGAACAAGGCCTGGCCGAGGGGGCGCTTGCCGTCGGGTTTGGCCTGGCCTACACCCCCGCGGCGACCACTGGCGAGTTCGAGTCCATGTTGCGGATCGCGGCCGCGCACGGTGCCGTGGTCTTCATCCATGTGCAAGGAACTCTCGACGGGCTGGAACAGGCCATCGAGAGTGCGGCCAACGCCGGTGTGTCGTTGCACGTGGTGCACGTCAATTCAAGCGGCGGCGCCGCGACCGCCGCATTCATCGAGGCGATCGAGCAGGCGCGTCGGAACGGTCAGGACGTCACGACCGAGGCGTATCCCTACGAGGCGAGTCAGACCTATATCGAGTCGGCACTGTTCGACGACTGGGAGTCCTGGGACGACGAGCGGTTTGCCACGTTCCAGTGGGTGGATACCGGGGAGCGCCTCACCCGCGACACGTTCGCCCGCTACCGGGCGCAGGGTGGGGTGGTGATCGAGCACGCCCGGACGGAAGCGATGACCCGCGCCGCGATCGAGCCTTCGCTGACGATGATCGCCAGCGACGGGTTCCTCGAAGGCGGGAGAGGCCATCCCCGCACGTCGGGCACCAACGCGAAGGTGCTCGGCACGTACGTGCGCGAGGACGGCATGCTGACCCTCATGGACGCGCTGCGGCGCATGACCATCGATCCTGCGCAGCGCCTGGAGGCGTACGTGCCGGCAATGGCGACGAAGGGGCGCGTGCGTGTCGGTGCGGATGCGGACATCACGATCTTCGACGCCGCGACGGTGATCGACCACGCGACCTACACGAATCCGACCCTTCCGCCGGAGGGAATTCACTACGTCCTCGTCAACGGTGAGCCCGTCGTGGCGGACGGTGCGCTCCTACCCGATGCCCGGCCAGGGCAGAGGATCAGGGTGCGGTGACGGGGCACCCTCGAGCATGAGGCCCGCGTCGCGGGTGTGCGTCCTCGGAGACCGGATCGTGCTTCACCGAACCCTGGTCGTGCTCGCCGCATCGATCGTCGCGTGCGCACCAACCCGACCCTCGGACGCCGACCGTCCTCCCAACCTCGTCATCATCTTCGCCGACGACCTCGGCTACGGAGACGTCGGCGTCTACGGGCACCCGACGATCCACACGCCGCATCTGGACCGGATGGCGGCGGAGGGCATGCGGTTCACCCAGTTCTACACGGCGGCGTCGGTGTGCACGCCGAGCCGGGCGGCGTTGTTGACCGGACGGCTCCCCGTCCGCAGCGGGATGGCCAGCGACGGACGTCGCGTACTGTTCCCCGATTCGAGGCTCGGCCTGCCGAGCGACGAGATCACGCTCGCGGAGGTGCTGCAAGAGCAGGGGTATGCCACCGCGGCCATCGGCAAGTGGCATCTCGGCCACCTGCCCCCCTTCCTGCCCACCCGGCACGGCTTCGACGAGTACTTCGGCATTCCCTACTCGAACGACATGGACCGGGTCGAGGGAGGCGAGTGGCAGGAGATCTTCTGGGACCCGAAGGTGGAGTACTGGAATGTTCCCTTGATGCGTGGGGAGGAGATCATCGAGCGGCCGGCCGACCAGCGTACCATCACGCAGCGGTACACCGAGGAGGCCGTGCGCTTCATCCGAGCGCATGCGGACCAACCGTTCTTCGTCTATCTCGCCCACAGCATGCCGCACGTGCCGCTGTTTCGCTCCGATGCGTTCGCCGGTGTGAGCCGACGAGGCCGGTACGGGGATGTCATCGAAGAGATCGACTGGAGTGTCGGGCAGATACTCGAAGGGCTGCGTGAGGCAGGGCTGGCCGAGCGTACGCTGGTCTTTTTCACGAGCGACAACGGCCCCTGGCTGGTGTTCGACACGCACGGCGGCTCGGCGGGGCTCCTGCGCGGCGGCAAGGGGATGACGTGGGAAGGCGGCATGCGTGTGCCCGGGCTCGCCTGGTGGCCCGGCACCATCGCGCCGAGCGCGGTCAGCGCGGCCGTCACCAGCACCATGGACCTGTTCCCCACCGCCCTCGCGATGACCGGCCGTTCCCTTCCGACCGGTCGCGTCATCGACGGGCGGAATCTGCTGCCGCTGCTGAGGGGTGCGTCGACCGAACCTGCACGCGACGTCTACTTCTACTACCGGGGTGCCACCCTCTACGCCGCGCGCAAAGGGCCGTGGAAAGCGCATTTCGTCACGGAGTGGGCCTATCTGGCCGATAACCAGCGCATGGAGCACGACCCGCCGCTGCTGTACCACCTGGAGCACGACCCGTCCGAGCAGTACGACGTGGCCGCGGAGCATCCGGAGGTGATCGCCGACATCCTGCGCGAGGTCGAGCGACATCGGGCCGGGCTTACGGCCCGCCCGTCGCAGCTCGATGCGAGGATCGAAGAGCGGTAACCGGCAGAAGGGCAAGGGGAACTTCAAGCCCGACCAGGAGCCGGTCGCGGAGGGTGCGTTGGCAGTCCAGTAGACGCGGAGCGATCGAGCAAGCGACGGGCCCGGCGTGCTCCTGCGCGCCGGGCTTGTGCCGTGCAGTCGACGGGCCCGGCGTGCTCCTGCGCGCCGGGCTTGTGCCGTGCAGTCGCCATCCGTTTCCTTGTGGTGCGGTGGTTGCCGGCGCGTGCAACGCGTCACGAAGCTCGCTCCCGGCGCCTCCCCATTCCCCCGATCTCCCTCTATCTTTCGCGCCCATGCCCGAGATCCCCTCCCGACTCGCGACCGCCCTCGCTGATCGTTACGCCATCGAGCGCCAACTCGGCGAAGGTGGCATGGCGACCGTTTACCTCGCCACTGACCGCAAGCACGACCGCCAGGTCGCGCTCAAGGTGCTGAAGCCGGAGCTCGCAGCAGTCCTCGGCGCCGACCGGTTCGTCCAGGAGATCAAGACCACGGCGAGTCTCCAGCACCCGCACATCCTGCCGCTCTTCGATTCCGGGGAAGCCGACGGGTTCCTGTACTACGTCATGCCCTACATCGAAGGGGAGACGCTGCGGGAGCTGCTCGATCGCGAAGCGCAGCTCGGGATCGACGAGGCGGTGACGCTCACGGTCGAGGTGGCCGACGCGCTCCACGAGGCGCACCGGCAGGGGGTGATCCACCGCGACATCAAGCCCGAGAACATCCTGCTGCACAACGGGCGCCCGATGGTGGCGGACTTCGGGATCGCGCTCGCGGTGAGCGCGGCGGCCGGCGGGCGCATGACGGAAACGGGATTGTCGCTCGGTACCCCGTACTACATGAGTCCCGAGCAAGCGACGGGCGAGAAGAACATCACCGCACGCTCGGATGTGTACTCGCTCGCGAGCGTGCTGTACGAGATGCTGACGGGCACGCCGCCGCACGCTGGAGCGACCGCGCAGCAGATCATCATGCGGATCGTTGCCGACGAGGCGCGTCCCGTCGCGGAGCTGCGCCAGTCGGTGCCGGCCCACGTGGCCGCCGCGGTGGCCAAGGGGCTGCAGAAGCTACCGGCAGACCGGTTCGGGAGCGCCGCGGACTTTGCGGCAGCACTGCAGAACCCCGGTTTCGCATCGACCGCTGCGCCGACCTCGGCGGTGGACGGTCGCGGCGCCGGACCGACGGTGTCGCGTTCGACGGCCGCCGCCGTGCTTGGCCTCGCTGTGGTCGCAACCGTGCTGGCCGCGTGGGGATGGCTCCGGCCCGTGGCCAGCGCCGCACCGACGGGGGCCGTCGAGTTCTACCTCGACCCTCCCGACTCCACCACGGTCCTGTTTTGGGTCGAGCCGTCTCCCGACGGACGGCGGTTGGTGGCCGTCGTCGGCACCGATGGCGGCACCCAACTCTATCAGCGGGCCCTCGACGAGCGCGACTGGCGGCCCGTTCCGGGCACCGACGGTGCGCGCCTGCCGTTCTTCTCGCCGGATGGTGCATGGGTCGGGTTCTTCAGTGAGCCGGAGGGCGTGTTGAAGCGGATGCCGACGACGGGCGGCGCGCCGCAGACCATCGCCGTGTCCCGCAGCGGTACGCTCCAGCTGGATCTGCGCACGGTGGGCGATGTGAGTTGGGGATCCAACGACACCCTCGTCTTTGCCGCGGCCGATCCGGAGCTGGGGTGGAGCGCGCTGTTTCGGGTTGGGGCCGGGGGCGGGCCGATCGAGCGTCTCACGCACCCTGGCGATTCCATGCGGTTGCATCTGCAACCGTCGCACGTCCCGGGCAGCGAGTTGGTGCTGTTTACGGAGGTGTCGCCCCTTCCCGGGGACCTCCAGATTGCCGCGCTTTCGCTCGAGTCCGGTGCGATCACGCGGCTCGGCCCGGGTATCAGTCCATCCAGTGACGGACAGGGCACGATCGTCTACGCGACGCCGGACGGGATCGTCGTCTACCAGGGCTTCAATGAGCGGACGACGTCACTCGAGGGCACGCCGCGACATCTGGTCGAGAACGTGCAGTTGGCGAGCTTCGGTGCCGTCGCACTCTTCGCGATCTCGCCCACGGGCACGCTCGTCTACCTGGAGGGGTCGGGCAGCGAGGAGTTGATGCTCGTGTCGTGGGAGGGGATCAGTCGCACGCTGGTGTCGGCGCCGCGCATCGTGCATCCGCGCTATTCGCCCTCCGGCGATCGGATCGCCTATGTGCGCAGCGCCGGCGGTGATACCGGCGATCTGTGGGTCTACACGATGGCCGACGGGACCGCCCAGCGCCTGAGCTTCGATCGGCCCGTGGCCGATCCGGCGTGGTCGTGGGACGGCCGCACCCTCGGGTTCTCGGTCGTGGGATCGGGGGACAGCGTGGCCGCCGCGCTCTACCGTCGACCGGCCGACGGCACCGGGCGGGTGGAACAGGTCGTCGCGGGCGATGACAACTTCTGGCAGATGGCCTTCGTGCCGGGCGATCGGGAGATCGTCTTTCGCCGTCAGCGCACCGGCAGTGCGGGGCCGGACGCGGGCGACCTATGGCGCTATGCGCTCGACGGCGCGAGCGACGCCGTGCCGCTGTTCGAGACGCCCGCGTTGGAGGAGCACGGCACCCTCTCACCTGACGGCCGGTGGATCGCTTACACCTCCGATGAGACCGGGTCGGTCGAAGTGTACGTGCGGTCGTACCCGGACCTGGGGGGCAGGACGTTGGTGTCGGTGGGGGGCGGCAGCTGGCCGACGTGGTCGGCGGACGGCTCGGAGCTCTTGTATTTCGGACAGGGGCAGAGTTGGCTGATCGCGGCAACGCTCAGCTACGACGGCCCGCGCGCCACCGTCGAGGATCGGCGCCGGTTGTTTCGCAGCGGGGGATTTCGACGACAGGCAAACCGCAACTACGACGTCGATCCCGCCGGGCGCGGCCTCGTCATGGTGGGCGGCACGACGGCCCGCGTCGTGGCGCGCGTGGGTGCGTTGGTGGAGGACGAGGACTGATACCCGCGATTGGCCGAGAGCGTCCTTTCTCAGGACGTAGCGGAGGCCGGGTGGCCGCACTCACTCGCCGAAGGCTTGTGAGTGCAGCCGTTCTTGCTGTCGCTGCGCTCCGGCATCGGATCAGGGGGTCGCCGAGCGACCGTT
>JBDHDN010000248.1:0-6183 GCA_039591485.1 Gemmatimonadota bacterium | reverse complement strand
AGGCATGCGTCTCTCGAGCGATCTCAGGCAGCCCGGGTTTGACTCGACCGTACGGACCTCCCGCGTCGGCAAACAGCCCGATGTTGCACCCGCGGGTGCGAACCATATCGATGATCTGCTGCTTCGGACGAATGGGTGACTTGCGTCGGTACACCCACAATCGATAGCCGAACCACGCCGTCGCCTGCTGCAACATGCGTGACAGCACTCCGTCGTGCCCGATACCGGTCGGTCGCATCTCCGGCGGGACGTCACGGAACGCACAGATGGTGATCGGCTCATAAGCGTGCCACGAGTAGAAGATCAGTGGCCGCTGTGTGTCAGCGGCGCGGCGGGCCAGCTCGTCGATGGGGGGCAACCAGCTCACCCGCACCGTGCGCCAGCATGGGTAGATCCATGCGGCCAGCAGGAGGTTTGACAACAGGACGAGAGGTCTTGAGAATCTCTGGTACCAGATAGTCTCCGCCGGCACTGCCGCGAAGGATATGCGGCCGCGCGGGCGGCGGCTGTCTTGCACCGGGTGCTCCACGCGCTGGGGCATCGTCACCCTGGTAGAGAATCTTCATTCCAATATGACGGCGCAGGAGGCCCGGAAGCCAGCGGCGCCACCGACTAGGCTGGCGTGAGCATCCACTCCACCGCCGCGGCTGCATGGAATGCCGTCGTATCGAACAGCGGCACCGGTGAGTTCTGGGCGTCGACCAGCAGCGAGATCTCCGTACACCCTAGGATCACGCCCTCCGCACCCCGGTCGGCGAGTCGCATCATGACGTCACGGTAGCGGGCGCGCGAATCGTCTCGAATGCGGCCTACGCACAGCTCCTCGAATATCACCCTGTCGACCACGTTCCGCTCAACCTCGTCGGGCACGAGGACGGTGAGCCCGAACCGGTCCGCGAGGCGGCCCCGGTAGAACTCTTCCTCCATCGTAAAGCGTGTTCCGAGCAGTCCAATGGACGCGAACCCCGCCGCGACGACGGCCCTCGCGGTGGCATCGGCAATGTGGAGCAAGGGAACGCCGACGGCTGCCTCGATGGCTGGCGCGACCTTGTGCATCGTGTTGGTGCACAGCGCCAGCCCCCTTGCGCCTGCCGCCTCGAGTCCCGCCGCGGCGTGGGCCAGGACCGTGCCGGCCTCGTCCCATCGGCCGGCCGTCTGCAACCGCTCGATCGGCTCGAAGTCCACGCTGTGAAGCACGAGCTCGGCGGAATGCAGTCCGCCCAGCCGGTCTCGCACACCTTCGTTGATCAGCCGGTAGTACGTCTGTGTCGATTCCCAACTCATGCCGCCGAGCAGGCCGAGTCGCCTCATGCCTCTCCTCGTTTCACGCCAGCATCCCGGTGGGCGTTGCCGCTCTTACCCGCCTTGGGAGGTAGTGTCGACCATCGCCTTGTAGCGCGGGTCGTTCCACAAGGGACGAAACATCCAGTCCGAGGCAATGTATGCCTTCCGCTGGGGGATGGCGTCGAGAAACGACTCCAATCGGTCCAGTGCAGCATCGCGATCTCCGAGTAGGAGCCGCACGTTGGCGTCCAAGTAGTCAATCCAGGGCATCACCCCCTCGGACGCCTCGCTGCGAGCCGCCGCCACGAGGGCCTCAGCACTGTCACGGAGCCCGGCCCGCACCATCACTGCCGCCATCCACAGGTGCCCGATCGGCTCATTGAGCCTGCGGGCCGAAGGCGAGCTCCACTCCAGCAGTCGCTCGTACAGAACCGTGGCGCTGTCGGGTGCCAGGCGGGGGCCCTCACCGAGGGCACCGAGAAACAGCCTACACGCCGCGGTCCAGTCTCTACCCGCGAAACGCCGCTGCCCTTCGGCGCACCATCGCTCGGCCTCTTCGACCTGATCGAGATCGAGCGATGTCTGATACAAGTTGAACGTGATGACACTGGCATTCTGCAGGAATGCGTCAGTCTCGAGCGCCCGTTCGGCCGCTGCCTTGGCCTCCGCGAACCGCGCTCTGACCCGCAACAGATCGCTCAACGTCGCCCACGCCCCGGCCAGCCGGGGCTCTAGCTCGACCGCGCGCCGCAGGTCAGCCTCCGCCTGCGCCAGCAGCGACGGTGCGTTTGCCTGAGCCGGCCCGTCTGCCAGCCGACTCAGCAGCGTTCCGCGCAGCTCGAATGCGCCCGCGTGGTCGGCCTGGATCTCAAGTGCGCGGTTGGCATGCGCCATCCCAACTGCGAGCCACACCGTATCCAGACTTCCGGGCACCGGTCGGCCAAGATCTGCCCGCGCCTCCGCCACCCAGCCGCGCAGGAGGATCGGCTCCACCCAGCGCGAATCAAGACGCTCTGCTCTGGCAAGTAGGGAATCGGCAGCTCCGAGCGCGGCGATCGCAGCGACCGTGTCGCCGTCCGATCGCCACCCCAGCCCCTCATCCCTCTGTCGCTCTGCCAACTCCACGAGCTCCCAGGCCTCGACACTGGTCGTGCCGGCGCGGCGCTCCCGCAGGTGCACCTCGCGCCCGAGGCGCTCGCGGAGAAACTCCGACACCGTGATCGCAAGTGAATCCTCCAGTGCGAACAGACCGGTCATTTGCGCTTCGAGCACCCGACTTTCCAGCTGAGCATCGGATAGGGCATCCACTAATTGCACGGTGAGACGCAGTCGGTTTCCCGACTCCGCGATGCTCCCCTCGACGATCGTGCCCGCCTCCAGCACTCTGACGATGCTGTCAAGGGGAACGGCGGATTCACGAAACGGCTTGACGCCGTTACGGGACACCACCTCGAGAGCCTCGACCTGCGCGAGTTCGTGGATGAGTCCCTCAGTGAGTCCGGCGGCAATGTGTCCGAGCCGTCCACCTTCGCTGTGGTCGTCGAAGTACAGCACCGCGATGCGCGTCGGTGGATACGGAGCGGCAACTCCCAACTCAGCCGTACGGCGAGGGGCGAACTGCCAGACGAGCACCGCGAGCGCAACGCCCACCACCGTCGCGGCCGCGACCCTGGTGAGCGGGGATACTCGGCGTTTCGTCTCCGGCTCCCGCCATCCTCTTTCGAGCGCGGTGCCGAAATCGGCAGCTGTCGTGAAGCGATCAGCCGGTACCTTTGCCAGGGCCCGCTCCACCGCGAGACGCAATCTGTCGGAGATCGACGCCCGGACCGTCCTGAGCGATGGAACCGGATCCAGCGCATGACGGGAGATGACCGCGTGCGGCGTCGTGCCGACGAATGGTGGATCGCCGCCGAGCATCTCGTAGACCACGCATCCGAGACTGTAGATATCGCTCCGCGCATCGACGTCTGCCGTCCCCGCCGCCTGCTCGGGACTCATGTACGCCGGCGTGCCAACGGCAAATCCCGTCTCGGTCAGCCGCTCGTCTCCGGCCGCGGCCACGGCCCGGGCAATCCCGAAATCCGCCACGCGAGCGTGTCCGCCCGCCATCAAGATGTTTTCCGGCTTGATGTCGCGATGCACGACCCCATGAGCATGGGCATGAGTCAGCGCGTCGGCGACCGCTCTGGCGATCCGGATCGCCTCGTCCACCGGCAACTGCTTTTCCCGATCCAGGCGTTCCCGCAGCGACTCACCTTCGACGTGAGGCATCACGTAGAAGGCGAATCCCGCGGCCTCTCCCGAGTCGTACAGCGGCAGGATGTGCGGGTGATCGAGCTTGGCCGCGATCTCGATCTCGCGGATGAAGCGCTGCGTTCCGACCGTCGCCGCGAGCTCCGGCCGGAGCACCTTGAGCGCCACCTTGCGATCGTGCCGTAGATCCCTCGCCAGATATACGACGGCCATGCCGCCTCGACCGAGCTCGCGTTCCACGCGGTAGCGGCCGGACAACGCCGACCGAAGTGCGGAGAGAATGTCAGGCTCCACGGATGCTGCTACTCTCCCTCAATGACATCTAAGACACTTCGAACAAGATGATAGCGGGAAACCCCGTCAGCCAGAGAGCATCGTCGCCCTCTCGGCCCGCAGTCGCCAACCGTCAATCCAGTCCGCATTGACCCATCCCCGAGGCAGGGGGTACGACGATTCGCATGTTCGACCTCCGTGTTCCTCATTTCCGTCGAAACGCCGGTCCGCATGACGCTGGCTTGCGGTGGCCGGAGTCACTACCATAGGAAAGACCTCAGCCGGAGGAGCCCATGTCCAGGGCATCCAGTTCCCGGCGCCATTCGCTCGAGCACGCCCTCTCCCCCAGAGCGGTATCGGCAATCGTGACCGTTGCGGTCATCCTTCTCGCGTGCGCCTATCGGTCGACAGTGCCGTCCTGATGGAAGGAGAGGCGCTCCAACTCTCCGTGACCGTTAGCGACTCCGCCGGTGAATTATTCACGGGCCGTGACGTGCTCCTCTACTCCATGAACTCCCTGGTGGCGAGCGTCACGCCTGACGGGTCCGTCGATGCCCGCTCGTAGGGGCGTGCCATGATTGTCGCGTGGACGGAAGGCGTCCGAGACACCGCGTGGATCGACGTGCAGCTCCTGTTTCAGACCCTGAGTGCCGGTGCTGCCCACACCTGCGGCATCAGCGCGACCGGCAACACCTACTGCTGGGGCGAGGGATCGATGGGGCGGCTCGGCTCGGGCACCGATCGTTCCAGCGCGGTACCCGTGCTCGTCGACGGGGGTCTCGTCTTTTCCGTACTCAGCGCGGGCGGTGAGTCGACCTGCGCCCTCACCGGGTTCGCAGCCTTCTGCTGGGGCAGCAACAATGCCCGGCAGCTTGGGACCGGTGGGAAGTTCGACAGTTGGGTGCCGGCAGCCGTGGCCGGGAGCCATGTGTTTCAGGTCCTGGAAGTGGGGACGGTCCACGCCTGCGACCTCGCCGGCGACGGCGGGGCATTGTGCTGGGGCTCGGATTGGGGTGGGCAAATCGGGAACGGTGCCAGACCCCGCCCATTCGAGCCCGATACGGTGGCGGGCGGTCTGCGCTTCGCTGCCATCAGCCCAGGATGGTCGTTGACCTGCGGCGCCACGACGGAAGGCGTACCCTTCTGCTGGGGGTTCAACGAACACCGACAGCTCGGCGCGGACGAGGACGAATCCTGTCACACGCTCTCCGGTGACCAGCGACCGTGCAGCGCCGATCCCCTGGCGGTTGGAACCACTCAACGGTTTACGGCGATCGCGGCAGGCACCGTGCACGTCTGTGGTCTGACCTCCAGTGGGAAGGCGTATTGTTGGGGCGCCAACGATGCTGGGCAACTCGGCATCGGAACGACAGCCGTGGTCCCGGGACCCACGCGCGTGGTCGGCGACCTCTCGTTCGCGGCACTCACCGCCGGGGATCGTCACACGTGCGGCCTGACCGCGGAGGGGTCGGCTTACTGCTGGGGTGACAACGCCCTCGGTGCGCTCGGTTCGGCGGACGTCGGCGAGCGCTGCAACGGTAAGCCGTGCAGCACCGCTCCCGCGCGTGCTGCTGCCCCATTCGACTTCACGGTGCTGAGCGCGAGCCGCGGGCCGAACGGCTCACACACCTGCGGGGTGACGCCATCCGGACACGCTTACTGTTGGGGCAGGAACACCGCAGGCCAGCTCGGCGCCGGAGTCGGCGGCGGGTCAGGCTTCCAGCCGCAGCTCGTGAAAGGGCAGCCGGAGCCCTCTGAGAGATAGACGATACGGACAGGCGGACGGGCAGACCAACTACATTGGCTGGTCCAGACCGGAGAAGCGCCTGCCCGGCGAGGAGCGGTGATCACCCCGCAGGGTGCATTTCGCTGTCCGACGTCGGCAGCCCGAGAGCCACGCTATTGTCACTCCCACGCTTCCGGCCCATTTTTCGCGCCGTTGCGGACGTGCCCTGGGGTACCGCGACCATCCGATAGACCGCCACCCATCGAGGTCCACCACTATGAAGCCTTTTCTGTCTTTCGTATCTCTTGGGATGCTGCTCGGCGTCGCAGCGTGCGGCTCCGATGCTGCCGATCGCATCTCGGCAGCCGGCATCATGTCCGACGTCGAGGTCCTCGCCGCAGACAGTATGGAGGGCCGCGGCGCGGCAACGGAGGGCGAAGCACGGGCGGCTGCATACATCGCACACCGGTTCGCCGAGATTGGCCTCGAGCCGTTTGGTGATTCTTACCTGCTCCCGATCGAACTGGTCGGCATGACCAAGGATGTGGCGGCCTCGTCCCTCTCGATCCGTGGCCCCAGCGGACCACTCACGATCGAGAACGACCACAACGTCACCTTCTGGTCCACGGCAGAGGAGCCCGTCGTCG
>JBDHDN010000247.1:0-6198 GCA_039591485.1 Gemmatimonadota bacterium | reverse complement strand
TACGCCGATCGAGCTACGGAGCGCGTCGTCGGTGATCGGCGCGCCCGTCGCCTCGGCGACGGTGCGGCGGAGCCGATCGTACTCGCCCCGCAAGTACGTCGCGGCATGCGCCGAATTCGCGTTCTGGGGCAAGTAGAGGATCTGGCAGGGGTAGTCGAAGTTGCGACCCCAAACGGCGGCGAGATTCCTGGCGGCGTCACAAATCGGGTGCGTGACGAACAACTCCAGCTCGATACGGTTGCTGAGCACCAGTTCGAGCGAGGTCTTCACGATGGAGCACAGGTACGAGCCGAACCGCGAGTCCGCCTGTGTGGGCTCGACCGGGCCACCGCGGACCTTGAACGGGAGCGCGCCGGCGGCGTGCGCGATCTCCTCTGGGAAGTAGACCTGGAAGTGGCCAACCACCTTGCCGCCCGACTCGCGCCACCGGCGCACCGTGGGATAGCTATCGTCCTCCAGCAGCTCGCGGCAGAGGTACAACACGTCGTCGAGCGGCTGCCCCTGCCACTCGGGAAACACCACCGGCGCGGTCAACGGTCCGCCCATGTCGGCTGGCGCTTCTCGAGGAATGCCGTGAGTCCCTCGATGGCGTCGTCGGTCTGCATCAGCTCGTCGAGGTACAGCCGCTCGGCCGTCGTGAAGGCGGCTGCGCGCGCGGCGGCCTCACCAGCGCGGAGCACCTGCTTGGCGATGCGGAGCGCGGCCCCGCTGTGACGAGCGATGCGGCCACACAATTCGAGCGCTGCCTCGGTCACCCGCTCGTCGGGAACGACACGGGTCACCAAACCGGCCGCCCGCGCGTCGTCGGCGGTGATGACGTCGCCGGTGAACAGGATCTCGGCCGCGCGGCCCGGCGGGCAGAGCATGGGGAGCAGCGCAGCCGCCGCCGGCGCGATCACCCCGAGCATGATCTCGGGTTGCCCGAAGCTCGCCCCCTCGCCGGCTATCACCACGTCGGCGCCCTGTGCCAACTCGAATCCGCCGCCGAGGCAGCGGCCCTGCACGGCGGCCACCAGGGGGACGGGGAAGTCCCGGAGCCGGGCGATGGTCTCCATGAACTCCGGAATCAGCTCCGCGTATTGGGGCGGCATGTGCTCACCCACGTCCGCCCCAGCCGAGAAGTGCTTCCCCTCGGCACGGAGGAGTAGTACCCGTAGTGCGCGATCGTCCGCCAGCCGTGCGAGCTCGTCGCGTACGGCCGCGAGAACTGCGCGCGTGAGGATGTTGAGTGGCGGATGGCCCAACACCAGCTGACCGATCCCGCCCTGCACGGTCGCCTGAACGCTCATGCCTGTGCTCTCCCTTCAGCCGTCGAGCGGCGTGCGCGGCCATGGCGTCCCTGGCCGCTCGAGGGTGTAGTAGACCGTGATCGCTTCGCGTTCCTCGGCAAGGCGTGGTACCACCTGTACCGGCATGCCGATCGCGACGTCGGCGTCGGCCAGCGTGTCGCCGAACCACGCAAGCGCTCGTCCTCCTTCCTCCAGGTCGACCAGACCGAGCCGATACGGCGCGAGCTGCTCGAAGCCCGACGGGGCGGCCGAGATGGTCGTGTAGGTATGGACGGTACCGCGTCCGCTCACCTCAACCAGCGTGAAGTCGGGACTCATGCACGCGTCACAGTCCGCCCGCGGCGGAAATGCGCGTGAGTCGCACGCCGTGCAGCGCGACCCCATGAGGCGTCCGTCCTTCAGGTGGGTCGCGAACTCCGCCACCTTGGTATGGGGCGCGTAGTTCACCATGCCAAACCACTTGAACATGCGCTACTCCCTCGTGAGCACCTGGACGAAGCAGTACTGTCCGATCCCGCCCACGTTGTGCGTGAGACCGACATCGGCATCGGGGACCTGACGCTCGCCGGCTTCACCCCGCAGCTGCTTCACGATCTCGTAGGTCATCGACACGCCTGTCGCCCCAATTGGGTGACCTTTCGCCTTGAGGCCACCATCGACGTTGACCGGAATCGCGCCGCCGACGTAGCTGCGGCGCTCCTCGATGAACCGTCCGCCTTGGCCGCGCGGACAGAACCCGAGGTCTTCGTAGGCCATGATCTCCGCGATGGTGAAGCAGTCGTGCACGTCCGCCACACGGATGTCCTGCGCGGTGACTCCCGCCATGGCGTACGCCTCGGCCGCCGCTCGCTCGGCGCTGGGCAGCCCGGTCAGATGGGGACGGCGCAGCACGGACATGCTCGCACTGGCGCAGCCCATGCCGGCGAGCCATACGGGGGGTGCAGCCATCTCGCGGGCGCGCGCCTCGCTCGCCAGGATGACGCATGCGGCGCCGTCGGCGTTCGCACAGCAGTCATAGACCCGGAACGGATCGGCCACGGCCTCGGAGGCTGCCGCTTTCTCCTCGGTGATCTCCTTGCGGAACAGGGCCATGGGGTTCAGCGCCCCGTAGTGGTGGTTCTTGACCGCCACCTCGACAAGCTGCTGTCGCGTGGTGCCGAACTCGTGCATGTGGCGTCGGGCGAACAGTGCGTAGTAGCCGGGGAACGTCGTCCCGAAGCCCGACTCCCATTGGACTTCCCCGACCCGGCCCATGAGCGCCAGGATCTCGGCGGTGTCCAGCTCGGTCATCTTCTGGCAGCCGATGACGGCGACGATGTCGTGGATGCCGGCTTTGATCGCGAGCCACCCGGTGCGGATCGCTGCGCTGCCGGACGCACAGGCAGCCTCCGTCAGCCACGTCGGTGTCGGGGCCAGTCCGAGATACTCCTGAATCACCCCGGCGAGCGACCGCTGCTTGTGGTACTCCGGCACGGATCCAACGACCGTGGCGTCGATGACGTCCCGTGTGATCCCCGCGTCGGTGACGGCATCCCGGAATGCCTCGAACGCGAGCTCCTGGACGGTGGCGTCGCTGCGCCGTCCGAAGGGCGTGTGGCCGATCCCCACGACGCCGACGCGTCGGCCGCTAGATGTACTGGCCACCGTCCACCTTCAGGATCTCGCCGGTGATGTGGCGCGCACGGTCGGAGCACAGGAACGCGACGGCGTTCGCGCAGTCCTCCGGCGAGGCGAGCCGCCCCAGTACGGTCTCATCCATCGCCTGCTCGAGGAACTCGGGTGGCAACCGCTCTGCCATCGTCGTGAGCACCATGCCGGGCGCGATCACGTTGACGTTCACGCCGAACTTGCCGACTTCGCGGGCGATCGCCTTGCTCAGCGCGATAATGCCGCCCTTCGACGCGGAATAGTTGGTCTGCGCGTACTTGCCGCGAAGACCGTTGATCGAGGCGACGTTCACGATCCTCCCGCGGCGCTGGTCCTTGAACACGGCGGCGGCGGCCCGGTTGTAGTTGAAATAGCCCTTGAGGTTGACGTCGATGACGGTGTCCCACTCTGCTTCGGAGAGCTTCCAGATCGGGGCGTCCGCCGTGATTCCGGCGTTGCAGACCAGGATGTCGAGCCGACCGAGCGTAGCGACGGTATCGCGGACCCGCTCCTCGGCGGCCGCGAAGTCCCGCACGTCCGCCTCCATCAGGTGACAGCGGCGTCCGTGTGACTCGATCAGCCGTGCGGTGGCACGCGCCTCCTCGTCGATCGTGCGGTCGACAATGGCGACGTGACAGCCCTCCGCGGCAAGCCCACCCCCGATAGCCGCGCCGATCCCGGTGCGCCCACCGGTCACGAGGGCCACGCAGTCGGTCAGTCCCAGGTTCATTCAGCGGGCTCCGTGCATCGGTACAGCGACACCGAGCGAGGCGGCGGTGCGGTGACGGTGAGCCCCGGCCGTGCACCCCGTAACGTGCGTTGGTTGGCCGGATCCGGGCCTGATCGTGATTCTTGTGTCTGGCGAACCGCAGCGAGTGGAGGGATGCACGGCCGGGCGAGCCATCGATCCGCGTCCGACCAGATCACGTTCCCCCCTGAAACTGAGGTGAGATCGCCCGGACCAACTCGTCGTCCCACGGATGTCCGTTGGCCAGCAGCTGCCGGAGTTTGATGAAGTCCACCTCGCGGTTCCCCTTCGGTCCCTCGTTGAAGGCGCGGAACCCCGCCTTGGCCTCGGTCATCATGTTCAGACCCAGCCACTCGCGGTTGGTGACATTGGTGTTGTCCCAGTGCCACTGCTTGTGCTTGCGCAGGCTGTTCACGGTTTTGGACACGCAGTCCGGCATCAACATGAGGAGCTTGGTACAGAGTGCCTCGACCGCCTCATCGAGCTGGGACAAGTCGGTCTGCGCCTGTGCCAGCAGTGCCTTGGCCTCGTCTCGCGCCTGTCCGGTCTTGAACTCACCAAAGACGATGTTTCCCCACTGGTCGGCATACCGATCGAGGACGACCATCGGATTGGGAATCCACTGGCCGTCCACCTTCAGCACGGGCACGACCTGGTTGATCAGTCCGATCTGCAGCGCCTTGTGCGCGCTCCATATCTCGCACAGGACCCCACTTTCCATCGCATGGGAGAAGCCGACATAGAGCGGCAAGAAGTCGGTCGAGCCGCCATCCGGTGCCGAGCCATGCTTCGGGCCGGCTTGCCCGAACCGGGCCGTGTCGGCCGCGACGGTGAAGTCGCATGCCATACCGATCTCCTGTCCTCCGGCAATCCGCATTCCGTTCACGCGGTTCACCACCGGCTTGTCGCACCGGAGGATTGCGTCGATCATGTCGTTGAACAACCGCATGTACTGCTTGTACTCCTGCGGATTACCGGCGTAGTACTCGGCATATTCCTTGGTGTTGCCACCGGTGCAGAACGCCTGGTCACCCACCGCCGTGAAGACCACGGCCACGACGCTCCGGTCCATGCTCGCCTGCCGGAACGCGAGGATCACCTCCTTCACCGCGTCCGTCGTGTAGCTGTTGAGCTGCTGCGGGTTGTTCAGGGAAATCCACGCATTGTGGAGCCCTTCGACCGGATTTCCCTGCGGGTCCTTCGCCGGCCTCAGCTCGTAGAGGATCTCCGTGAACTCGACATCCGTGACCAGCGTGTGACTCTTCAGCATCGCTCACATGCCTCCGGTATCGTGCGGTGACGATCTCAGCTCGACCAATCGGGAACGAGGATCGCCCGCCGGGCGATCTGGTGATCGGCGACTTGGGCGATGACGTCGGGTCCGTCGCTCATCGGGCGCTGCTCGATGAACGGCTTCAGGGTGATCTGCCCGCTCGTCACCAACTCGAGCGCCGGCGGATACAGCTCGGGCTTGCATCCCCAGGTGCCTTGGATGGTGGCGTCAAATGCCATGGCGTTGCTGAGCCGGAGCTCGGTCTTCGCGAGTGTGAAGCCGACCACCATGAGAGTCGAGGCGTACGTGAGCAACCCGAATGCGGTTGCCTGCCCTCCGGGATGGCCGGAGCACTCGAAGATCTTCCAGCTGTGCTCCGGGCAATGCCGTTCCTTCGCGTGGGCACGCACCTGTGCCCGCAACGCCTTGAAGTCGGTGCTCGCCGAGTTGATCGTGAGCGAGGGTCCGTGCGTGGCCACGGCGTCGAGCTTCACCTCGTCGACGTCGATCGCGATCACGTGGGCGCCCACCGCGGCCGCGATCTGCGCGCAGTACGTACCGACGCCGCCGACTCCGACCACGACCGCAAGATCCTTCGGTCGCAGCTGACTGCGAATGACGGCCTGGTACGGGGTGGTCACCGCATCCGCTACCACGCTCAGCTCGGCGAGCTCGTAGCCACCCCGCTCGTCGACCAGGCAGAGCCCGCGGCCGGGTACGACGATCCGCTCGGCGAACCCCCCATCGATGTCGTTTCCGGGCATGAGCTGGCGGCGACAGACGTTGCTGCGGCCTTCGCGACACAGGTCGCATGCGCCGCAGGGAATGACGGCCGGAACGATCACGTCCTGCCCGACGAGGTCCGCGAAGTCGGTACCGGCCTCGATCACGCTGCCGCTGATCTCGTGCCCGAGGGTGAGTGGAAGGGCGTGCTTCGTGGGGACGCCGTCCTGCCAGAACCCGATGTCGGTGTGGCACACGCCACAGCCCGCGACCTGTACCACGACGTCATCATCTCCGGGATGGGCGAGATCCACGTCGCGCACCGCGAGGGGCTCGCCGACGGCTGTTAGCTGGATGGCCTTCATGGTCGGACCTCGCAACAGAAAGGGTCGGTTCCAGTCACCCGCAGGTCAGCCCGCCGACGAGGTGGGCGGCAAACTGCCGTCCCAACTCATCCGCCTTGAGCGCACCATCGGGGTCATACCATCGCGCGATCCAGTTGATACTGCCGAGGATCG
>JBDHDN010000246.1:0-6201 GCA_039591485.1 Gemmatimonadota bacterium | reverse complement strand
GCCGGGCTCGGGCTCCGACGCGCTCGCGGCCCGCACCACCGCGGTGCTCACCGAAGACGCTCAGCACTACGTGTTGAACGGCACGAAGCAGTACATCACCAACGCCGGGTACGCCGACGTGCTCATCCTCTTCGCCAAGGTGGACGGAGAGCAGTTCACGGCGTTCATCGTCGACCGCGACACGCCGGGTGTCACGATCGGCCCCGAGGAGCGGAAGATGGGGATCCGCGGCTCCTCCACCTGTGCCGTGATCCTGGAGGACGCCAGGGTGCCGGCGGCCAACGTGCTCGGCGAGATCGGCCGTGGCCACGTCGTGGCCTTCAATATCCTGAACGTCGGCCGGTTCAAGCTCGGTGCCGGCACCGTGGGCGGCTGCAAGCTCGCACTTGAACATGCCGTCCCGTACGTCAAGGAGCGGCAGCAGTTCGGCCAGCCGCTGTCTGACTTTGGGCTCATCCGCGCCAAGATCGCCGACGTCGCGGCGCGCACGTTCGTGTCCGAGGCACTGGTGTACCGCACCGCCGGCCTGATGGACCGTGCGATCGGCTCGCTCGACCACTCGGCTGACGACTACGACCGCAAGACGATCGAGCAGGTCGAGGACTTCACGGTCGAGTGTTCCATCGCCAAGGTGTTCGCGAGCGAGGCGCTGGCGCTCGCAGCCGAGGAAGGCCTCCAGATGCTGGGCGGCTACGGGTTCTGCGAGGACTACCCGCTGGAGCAGATCTACCGGGACGAGCGGATCAACCGGATCTTCGAGGGCACCAACGAGATCAACCGTATGTTGATTCCGGGCATGCTCCTCAGGAAGGCGCTCAAGAAGGAGCTGCCCCTGTTCGCTGCCGCCAAGCAACTGGCCGACGAGTTGCTGGGCCCACCCGCGTTCGAGGAGGCGCACGAACCGAGGTTCCTGGAGGAGGAGGGCAAGCTCGTGGCCGCGATGAAGAAGGCGTGCGTCGCAGCGCTCGGATTCGCGGCGCAGAAGCACGGCGAGCACCTCAAGGACCACCAGGAGGTCCTGTCGGACATCGCGGACATGATCATGGAGACCTACGCGTGCGAGAGCGGGCTCCTCCGTACACGCAAGCAGGCGGACCGAAGCACCGAGGACGGCGCACGGCTGATGGCGGACATGGTGACGCTGTACGTGCACGACGCGATGGACCGCGTAGAGACGTGGGCCCGGAACGCGCTCGCGCAGTGCGTCGAGGGAGACGAGCTGCGCACGATGCTGGCGGGTGTGCGCCGGCTCACCAAGCATCTGCCGGTGAACCGCGCGCGGCTGCACGACGCAATCGCCGCGAGGATCATCGACGCGGATGGATATACGGTCGGATAGACGGAGGGACGGATGGACGGTGGGGAATCGTGAGGGGTGAACAGTAGGGAGAAGGGTGAACAGTGAAGGGAGGGCGGACATCCCCCGTTCACTCTTCACCCTTCACGATCATCCTTTGAACCTTGCACGCGCCAGCAGCGCGCTACTTCCCTGCCTCCCGCCTCCCCTCGCCCTTCGCGCCCAGCTTGCTCAGGATGTTCACCCCGGTGGCGGTCTCGATCTGCTCGGTGATCTTGATGATCGCCTCGGGGAGCTGGCCGGCCGCCGTCGCCACACCGGTTCCCTGCCCGCCCGAATCGATCACCGTGACCTTGTCGATGTCGATACCGGATACCGAGCCCGCGATCTCGCGGATGATCTCCGGCAGCATGTTGAGGATGAAGATCCGCTCCGCCTCCGTGCCGGCCGACTCGTACAGCTTGATCGTCTCCTCCAGCACGTAGAGTCGGGCCCGCCCATCCTCCACGATCGAGGCAGCCGTCCCCTTGGCGCGCTGCTCGGCGGCCTCGCGATCGGCGTTGGCCGGCAACAGCACGTCGGCCTCGAGCCGCCGCTGCTCGAGCGCGATCCGCTCCTGTTGCAGCGCCTGCTCGGCGACGACCCGCGCCTTCTCACCCGCCACTTTCGCCTCGGCCTCGCGAGCGAGCGCCTCGGCGTCCAGCTCCGCCTTGCGCACGCGCAGACGGTTGTTCTCCTCGGTGATCTTGAGGTCGGCCCCGATCTGGGCAACCTGGGCCGCCTGCCGGGCCGCGGCTTCCGTCTGCTCCGCCTCGGACGCGCGCGTCGCTTCCGCCACCCGGGCCAGCTTCAGAATCTCGGCGGTCTGCTGGCGGCCGATCGAGTCGAGGTAGTTCACCTCGTCGGTCAGGTTCTGGATCTTGAGCGTGTCCAGCTCGAGCCCGAGCTTTCGCAGATCCTCGTCCGCCTCCTCAATGAGGCGATGGGCGAACTTCAGCCGGTCCTCATTGGCTTCCTCCGGCGTCAGCGTCGCCAACACACCGCGCAGGTTGCCCTCGAGCGTGTCCTTGGCGATGTGCATCATCTCTTCGAACGGCTTGTCGAGCAGGCGCTCCACCGCGTTGTGCGAGATCGGGTCGCGTGCGCTCACCTTCACGTTGGCGATCCCCTGCACGATGAGCGGAATGCCACCCTTCGAGTATGCGTTCCGCACGGTCACGTCGATGGGAATCGTGCGGAGGTCTACCCGCGAGACGCGCTCGATCACGGGGATGCGCAGCGTCCGGCCACCGTGCAGCAGCCGGTACCCGACGCGCCGTCCGTCCCCGGTCACCCGCGAACGACCGGTGATGACGACGAGCTCATTGGGCAGACAGATGACGATGAGTGACTTGATCGCGTAGACGAGGGCGGCGATGATCGCGAGCCCCACACCACCCAGGATGATGCCCGTGTTCGGATCCATGCGTCCCTCACTCCCCTGCTGGTGGTAGTTCGTTTCCGGTGAACGGCATCACGCGGGCGACGGCGCGGTCGACGTCGAGCACGACGACCTCGCGTCCCGGTGGCAAGGACTCCGTATAACCCTCGGCCAAGGTGGCCGTGACATAGGTCATGTGATCTCCTACGCGGCAGGCAATCTGACCCCGCTCACCGGGCGACAGCGGTACGACGACGCGCCCGACGCAACCCTCGAGATCGCTGTCGCTCACCGCGTCCACAGCACTGTCGCTGCGAGTGAGCCACAGGAACGTGGCGTGGGTCGCGAGCATTGCAGCCAGCCCCATGCCGATGGAAGGGATGAGCGCGCCGAGCGTGCTCCTCGAGGTGAGAAGCGTCACGAGGGTACCGGTGACGCCAAAGCCGGCCAGGAAGAAGGTCAGGTTGCGAGGCCGGAACAGCCCGAGCACGAGCTCGCCGGCCCATCCCTGCTGGATCTCGTGTCCCGTGCCGGCATCGTGTCCGGCCCCGACATCGTGACCGCCGTGGTCGAAGTCGTGGCCGGCATCCAGCCCCGACGCGTCGCCGTGGCCGGCGTCGTGCTCGCCCCCGCCCAGCAGGGAGAACACGAGCAAGCCCCCACCCAGGATCGCCGCCAAGAGGTAGATACCCAACATCAGCAGGCCCGTCCGCTCGGTTCCAGTGGAAATGTGAGGGTCGGCTCAGGGGGCGGCAAGGCGGAGCGGCCGCGTGCGCCGAACCATGCGACGAAGCACCGCCCACGGCCGCCGCCCCGGCCCTACCCCTTCGGCCTCAGGAACTCCTGAAACGGCGGGTAGTCGTGCAGGGACTCGAAGTCCATGTCACAGTGCAGCGGCGGCCAGCGATTCCACTGGGCTCCCCAGTCGAACGCCTCTCGCAGCAGGGTCATCGCCTGCTGCCGGTGGCCGAGCACCGCCGCGATCCTGGCGCGCGCCTGGGTACGATACCCTTCCATCAAGGTGTGGCGGGACGATCGGAGATCCTCACTGATGCGCAAGGCCTCGTCGCGATCCCCGGTTCTCGCGGCCAGCCTGCCAAGGTCGGCGAGATACCAGGTGTTCTCGGGGTGTTCCTCGGCCAGCTCCTCGTACAGGAGGCGGGCCTCCTCCCACCGCTCTGCCCGGTAGAGCAGCCCTGCCAGTTCCACCCGTGACCGCTCGGCGTCGTGCGGCTGGGACATCAGCCAGGCAATGGACTCATGGAGTGCCTCCTGGGCTGCCTCATGATGGCCGTGAACGCGTAGCTCATCGATGGCCCAACCGAGCACCGATGGTGGTCGTTCGCGTGCGGGCAGCGAGCGTATGCTCTCCACACCTGCTCGAGCGGCATCCTTCCGGTGGAGTGCAGCCAGCGCACTGACCTCTCCGAGCATCAGGAGCGGGTGTTGGGGGAACCGCTCTAGGCCCTGACGCGTGATGTCCAACTCGCTCTCGTAGTCGCCCAGCATGTGGTGCGCCGTCATGGGGATCGTCCAGTAGCCGGGGCGCGGCTTCATGGGACGGATATCCCGCCACAGGGCCAACGCCTCGCGAGGGCGATTGACCCGCAGGGCATTCAGTTGGAGCTCACCCTTGGCATTGTCCGAGCCGGGTGCCACCTCCACCATGCAGCGCGTGGCGTCGTACATCGACGGGATGTGGCGTGGCGGCCTCAAGGCCTGCACGAACTGAAGTTGGCAGCGCTCATAGCGACTCAACCGCTCGGGGTGCGCCACGAGCGGCGCGATCAGGGAGTCTGCCGTCGCCACGCCGGTCCAGCCGTTGTTGAGGCCGCCGGCGATGGTGTGGATCTTCGCGGCCCAGAGCCGCCCTCGGGCGAACGTGGGATCGGCCTCGACCGCGCGCTCGAAATGCCGCGCCGCCACGAGCCAATCTTCCCCCAGTGCCCAAGTGCTCAGCCCTTCCCGGTACGCCAGGTACGCCTCGTAGGATCCCGGTTGCACCGCGGGCTCGAACGCTCCCAGCTCGTGGTCGAGGAGTGGGGCGAGCACCAAGGCGACCTCGTGCCCGATCGTGGCGACCAGCTCCCGAGGTGCAGCGATGGGGCCGATGACGGGCTCCGCCGTTCCGATCACGCTGCCGTCGTTGGCGTCGCTGATGCGAACCTGCACATGCAGGGAATCGCCCTCGGCATAGTAGCTGCCCGAGACCACCGTGCCCGCCCGGGCCTCATGGGCGAGCGCGACGATGTCTTCGGGTCCACCCGCCATGCCGGCCGCCGCCGCGTCCTCCGACACCTCCAGGATCGTCAACGGATCGACAACCTCGGCGAATCCCGCCTCGGTGAGCACCTGGATGATGTGGTCCTGCGCCCAGCTCCCCAGCGCCTGGACATCGTCCCGTCCACTGTTGTCCGTGAGCGCGACGACAAGCACGCGATTACGGTCCAGCGAATCACCGCCCCAGCCGGGTAGCAGCAGCCCAAGCGTTGTCACCAGGATGACGACGGCGAACAGCGCTACGCCGATCCGAAGCGTGCCGCCACGTGCCAGCGCGGTCCCGC
Source organism: Gemmatimonadota bacterium (assembly GCA_039591485.1). Taxonomy (GTDB): domain Bacteria; phylum Gemmatimonadota; class Gemmatimonadetes; order Gemmatimonadales; family GWC2-71-9; genus JAOTVV01. The sequence continues at coordinate 920 of JBDHDN010000246.1, read as the reverse complement.
CGTGCATCGGGCGGGTCGATGTCAGGCCACCACTGGGAGTGACGCCGCCCGCCGGCCCACCGGTACTCGGTTGGCCCGACCCCGCCGTCGGCTTCCGATCCTCCGCCACCTTGGCAAGCGCCTGTGAGATGGCAACGGTCGCGGGATCCGGCTCGATCGCGTATTCGGACCGGAGGCGCTCGGCGAACTTCTCGTAGAACCGGAGCGCCGCCGCCCGATCGCCGGCGTCTGCCAACGCCGGAATGAACCGTCGCACCTCGCTCTCATCGGTCGCCACGAGGCTCAGCGCACGTTGCGCCGTCCGCTCGGCATTCACGAGGCGGCCTGCTTCGATGTGTTCGTGTGCCAGCGCCCATGCCGCCCCGGCCGCCCTCTCGCGCAGCCAGGTGCGCTCGTCGTCCAGCCAGCGCTCGAACTCGGGTGCATCGCGGACGAACAGCCCCTCCAGCAGGTCGCCACGATACAGCTCGAGTGCCTTCTCGTACTCGCCGCCTTCGACCGCCAACCCGAACTCGACCACGTCGCAGGAGATGCGCGCGTCGTCGACCGCCACCTCACCGTCACCTCGACTCTTCACCGCGGCTTCGCCCAGCTCGGACCGCAGCACGTGCAGCGCTTGGCTCAGCGAGTGGCGCGCCTGCGCATGGCTGGCTTCGGGCCAGAACAGCGCGACCAGCTTGTCCCTACGGTGAAATCCCCGGGGTCGCGCCGTGGCGAGGTACGCGAGCAGTCCCAGGCGCTTGGCCTGACGGGGCAGCGCCTCCGACTCCTCACCGGCAGCGTCGCGGATCTCGATCGAGCCCAGCAAACGGACCGTGAGCGCGCTCATCGGCGCCGCCTGTGGGTCAGTGGCGCCGTTTCAAGGGGAATTGAGGGTCCTGTGAGCATCGTGTGACGGGCCCGCTGTATCTATTGGGGAA
>JBDHDN010000245.1:0-6206 GCA_039591485.1 Gemmatimonadota bacterium | reverse complement strand
ACTGCAATGACGAGGCGACTTCCACTGCTCCTCGCGATGCTCGCGTCACCGCTGGCAGCGCAGGAGGAGGGCGTCTCGGCCGGCGCCCCCCCCGACAGCGCACCGCTGTTTCGCTCCCACGACGTGCTCAGCATGCGGCTCGAGGGGCCGCTCGATCAAGTCTTCAAAGAGCGTGATCCCGAAGACCCCGAGTCCTACGAAGCAGTGCTGTCGTGGCGCACTGCTGGAAGCGACGAGGAACGCCAGACGATATCTCTGCGGACCCGGGGGCAATTCCGGCTCCAGCGCCGTACGTGCGAGTTTCCACCGCTGCGGGTCAACGTCAAGAAGTCCGCCGTCGAGGGCACGCTGTTCGCAGGCCAGGACAAGCTGAAGCTCGTCACGCACTGCCAGGACGGTCGTGACGAGTACGAACAGTATCTGCTGCAGGAGTATCTCATCTATCGGATGTACAACCTGTTCACGGAGGAGAGCTTCCGCGTACGGCTCGTGCGGATGACGTATGTCGACAGCGAAGCGAAGCGCGACTCGATCACGAAGTACGCCTTCTTCATCGAGGACGAGGACGCCATGGCCGCCCGTAACGGCCTCGACGTTCTCGAGGTCGCGCAGCTGCCGCCGGAGCAGGTGTCGCAGTGGGATCTCGTACGGTTCGAGTTGTTTCAGTATCTAATCGGGAATACCGATTTCGATCCGTTCTCCGCCGAGCCGGACGACGAGTACTGCTGCCACAACGCGGTTTTGATCGGATCGATGCTGGACATGCTGGTGATACCGGTGCCGTACGACTTCGACTGGTCCGGGGTCATCTCGGCGCGCTACGCACGGCCCGCCGAGATCCTTGGCATTCGATCGGTGCGGGAGCGCCGCTTCTGGGGCGTGTGTCGGTCGCGGGAGGAGTGGGCGTTGATCTTTCCGGAGTTCGAGGAGCGCCGGGAAGCGATCTACGAGCTGTTCCGATCGCAGCCCGGTCTCGACCGGGATCGGCTCGAGGACAGCCTCGAGTACTTCGACGAGTTCTACGAGATCATCGGTGATGAGGGCCGGGTGCGTCGGGAGATCGAGTCTCAGTGCCGGGGGCGACGACGATGATACGCTGGTGCATTGTCCCAATCGCTGCAGCATGCGGGGTGCCCTCGGCGCTGGCTCAGGAAGCCCCCCAGCCGCCACTTCACGTCACGCGCCCGCCGGCGCCGCTGTTTACCTCCCACGACGTGCTCCGCATCACGATCGAAGGTCCGCTGGATCGCCTATTCCGAGAGCGCGACGAGGAGGAAAAGGAGTCGTACGAGGGCATACTGTGGCATCACGCCCCTGGCCGCGACGAGGCCTACGATGTCGAGCTCCGCACGCGGGGCCACTATCGCCTGAGGCCCACGACCTGCGAGTTTCCCCCGCTCCGGGTGAACTTCAAGCGCTCGCAGGTCGAGGGGACGGTCTTTGCCGGCCAGAACAAGATCAAGATGGTGACGCATTGCCAGGACCGACGGGACGAGTATGAGCAGTACGTCCTGCAGGAGTATCTCGTATATCGGATGTTCAATCTGCTCACCGACAAGAGCTTCCAGGTCAGGCTCGCACATATCACGTACGTCGACACTGGAGGGGAGCGCGACAGCGTCACTAAGTATGCGTTCTTCATCGAAGACGAAGACGTCATGGCCGAGCGCAACGGCTGGGACGTGCTCGAAGTGCCGATGGTGATACCCTCGCAGATGCAGCAGGATGCGCTCGTGTTGGTCGAGCTGTTCGAGTTCATGATCGGCAACACAGACTGGGACGCATTCTACGGTGAGCTGGGAGGCATCTGCTGCCACAACACGGTGGTCATCGGGTCGTTCCGGGAATTCATCGTGATTCCCGTGCCGTACGATTTCGACCTCTGCGGTCTGATCTGGACCCGCTACGCCACACCCAATCCGCGACTCCCGATCCGCAACGTGCGTCAGCGACTGTACCGGGGTATCTGTCGACCCCGGGAGGACCTCGAAGCCGTGTTCCCGCTGTTCGAGGAGAAGCGGGGGGCGATCTACGAGCTGGTCCGGACCCTACCGGATCTCGATCCGAAGCGACTCGAGGACACCATCGAGTACCTGGACCAGTTCTACGAGATCATCGGTGATCCGCGCAAGGTCCAGCGCGAGCTGCTGAACAGGTGTAGGGAAGTCGAGAACTGACGCCGCTCACTTGCAGGGCAAGAAGCGGACGGTGGTTTCCATCTCCTCCAGCACGCGGGCGAGTGCCGTGACGGTCGCGTGGATGTCGGCCTCGGACGTATCGTGGGCCAGCGAAAGGCGGATGGAGCAGTGCACGTCCTCTGCCGGCGTCCCCATCGCGATGAGCACGTGCGTCGGCTCGGGGGAGCCCGATTTGCAGGCCGAACCGGACGACAACGAGATCCCGTGCTGATCGAGGGCCACCACCAGTGACTCGCCCCGAAGGCCCGGCAGCGTCAGGTTGAGGGTATTGGGCAGGCGATACTCGGGGTGACCGTTGAGAGATGCATCGGGCAGCCGGCGCACGATCTGCTCGTGCAGGGTGTCCCGCAGCCGAGCGACGTCGCTGGCGCGCGCGATCGTATCGCGCGCCAGCTCGGCCGCCTTCCCCATGCCGACGATGCCCGGCACGTTCTCCGTGCCGGCCCGGAGTCCGCCCTCCTGCTTTCCGCCATGCACCAGCGGAGCGATCACGACGCCCCGCCTCACGTACAAGGCACCCACTCCCTTGGGTCCGTGGAACTTGTGCCCTGAGAGGGTGAGCAGATCGACGTTCAGGGCGTCGACGTCGATCGGGATCTTACCGGCCGCCTGGACGGCATCGGTGTGGAACAGTGCGCCGGCCTCGTGGGTGATGCGGCTCAGTTCCGCGACGGGCTGGATGGTCCCCACTTCGTTGTTGGCGAGCATGACGGACACGAGGATCGTGTCCGGGCCCAGTGCGTCGCGCAACGTCTGCGGAGCGACGAGGCCGTACTCGTCCACCTCGAGATACGTCACTCGGTAGCCGACCGTCTCCAGGAAGCGACAGGTCTCGAGCACGGCCGGGTGCTCGATGGCGGACACGACCAGGTGGTCACCACGGTCACGGCGCGCATAGGCGATGCCCTTGAGCGCGAGATTGTCCGCCTCCGAGCCGCCACCGGTGAAGACGATCCGACGCGGTCGTGCGTTCACGAGTGTCGCCACCTGCCGGCGCGCCGCTTCGATCGCCTCGCGTGCGTCGCGGCCCACGCCATGGATACTCGACGGGTTGCCGAGTCCGGCGTCGAGATACGGCTGCATCGCCTCGCGCACGGCCGACGCGACGCGCGTGGTGGCGTTGTTGTCGAGGTAGATGCGCCGATCCGGGCGGCGCCGCTGAGAGGGGAGCCTGAGCGCGACGGGGCCGCACGTAGCGGCGTCGGGCGGCACGCGGCGTTCGGCGTCGGTCCCAGACTCGATCTTCCCCACGTCGCACAGGAGAGCCTTGTACACCGGGAATCCCGAGATCTCGTCCGCATTGTCGAGGTCGGTCAGCTCGTTGGCGTTCCACTCGCGCCACGCGCGAGGCCCCACCGGTGTGCCACCTCCCATGTTGCACTCGATGGCGCCGGGCACGATGTCGTCAGTCACCCGGGCCCGGAACGGGACGGTGCCGCGCGGCGTGCGTACCTCGACGAGATCGCCGGTCGCAATCTCCCGCCGGGCGGCATCCAACGTGCTCAGCTCGACCGTCGGCTCGGGGTTGTCCTTCAGCAGACCGGCGATCCCGTGGTGCTGAGATCGGAAGTCCGTGTGCGGACGAGCGCCCGAGTTGAACACCAAGGGGTAGTCGTGGGTGAGGTCCGGGCGGGCCAGCGGGCCTTCGACCGGTTCCGTGTACTTGGGCAGCGGCTCGTAACCGTACTCCTCCAACACGGTCGACCAGATCTCGAACCGCCCGGTCGGCGTGTCGAACCCGGGCTCGCCGTCGGGCCGCAGGCCGCCCTTCTCCCACTTCTTGTACTCCATCATGGACGTCGGCAGCTTCACCCAGCCCCCGGCTTCCCGGACGTCCTCGAGCGAGTAGCCTGAGCCCTCCAGGGCGAAGCGGATCAGCTCCTCCTCGCTCTGCGGGTACAGCTCGCCGTACCCGAGCCGACGGGCCAGCTCCGCCATGATCAGGTAGTCGTTCCGTGCCTCACCGACGGGCTCGACGATCTTCTCGCGCAGCCTGAAGATGGGGCCGTAGACCATGTAGGAGTCGATCTCGAACATCGTCGTCGCCGGGAGGACCACGTCGGCGTAGGCCGCATCCGCGGTGAGTTGCCGGTCGATGCACACGACGAAATCGAGTTTCGCGAGGGTCTCGCGCCAGACGGGCGTCTGCGGCCAGGACGTCAGCAGTGATGCGCCGTGAACGAGTAGGCCCCGGATCCGGTACGGCTCGCCCTCGAGCACCGATGTGACGAGACCACTCGCGTGCGACTCCCCCCGGTAATCGCTGTAGATGGGGTAGCGATCCCGCGCCACAGCCCGACCGAGGTCAGGGTTCGGCTGGTTGCAGGACCGGTTGATCGGGAAGTGCGCGTCGTGCATTGCCAGCCCGATTCCGCCCGGGACGTCGAGCTGCCCGCCGAGCGCGAAGAGCGTCAGCACCGCGCGGATCGCCTGGATGCCGCTGTTCGAGTATTCCAGGCCGGTGTACATCACCGGACAGGCACCGGTGGCGCTGCAGATCCGCCGCGCGAGCGCGCGGATCATCTCCGCCGGCACGCCGGTGATCGTCTCGGTCATCTCGGGGTGGAAGTGTTGCACGTACGTGCGCAGCTCCTCGAACCCGTGACACCATTGCTCGGCGAAGGGCTCGTCATACAGCTCCTCGTCGATCATCACTTCGATCATGCTGAGGGCCAGTGCGCCGTCGGTGCCCGGTCGGATCGGGATCCACTCCGCGCCCGTGCGCGTGACGGTCTCGGTCCGACGCGGGTCGATCACCACGATCTCCGCGCCGCGTCGCGCCGCCGCCTCGAGCCGCGCCATGTCCAGCGGGGGCGAGTCGGTAGCCGGGTTCGCTCCCCAGACTACCAGCAGCTCCGCGGATTCCATGTCGGTAAACATGTTGACCAGCATGCGTCCCATGGTGACGTGGGGCGCAATCATAGCGAACGAGACGTAGCAGAGGGCACCCACGCCCATGGTGTTCGGCGACCCGAACGGAAACAGCACGCTCGAGGCGGACGAGACGGCAATCCCTTTCGGCTGGAACATGTCACACAGCGACAGCTCGAAGGCGCCCCGCCCGGTGTAGATCGACACGGCTTCCGGTCCCGACTCCCGCTTGATCTGCTGGAGGCGCTCGACGATGAGGTCGTAGGCCTCGTCCCAGGTGATCCGCTCGAAATCGAGGGTACCCTTGGGGCCGGTGCGTCGCATCGGGTGGCGCAGCCGATGATCGGAGTAGACGATCTCCGGCGCGTGCTGGCCCCGACGGCAAATCATGCCGAGCGGATGGCCGCGGTCGGCGCGGATGTCCGCGAGCGTCCCGTCGGTCATGCCCACCTCCACCCAGCAGCCGGCGGGGCAGATGCCACAGATCGCCTGCTTCCACTGGAGGCCATTTGGGTGCTCGGGCATGCGGGAATCTCGGCTGAAGGACCGGAGCGGGGATCGAGCCGGGTATACCCCCACCGCCACCGATGGTTCAGTGCGAGTGCGTCACCTGTCGCCGGGGCTTTCGCGGAGGACGGCCCGCTCGATCATGACCGGCTCGACCGGCCAGAAGTTCTCGTGGTTGCGGCGCGTGGTGGGCATGGCGGCAATCGCATCGACGACGTCCATGCCCTCCGTGACGCGGCCGAAGACGGCGTAGCCCCACCCGTCGTGGAACTGGTCGGGATCGAGCTTCCGGTTGTCCACCAGGTTGACGAAGAACTGTGACGTCGCGCTGTGCGGGTAGTCCTGACGGGCCATCGCCACCGTACCGCGCAGGTTGCTCAGCCCGTTCTCCGACTCGTTCATGATCGGTGTGGCGGAGCTGGTCAGGCGCCGGCCGTCCGGCCGGTAGTAGCCGGCTTGGATGACGAAGCCGGCCTCGACCCGATGGAAGATGAGGCTGTCGTAGAAGCCGGCGCGCACGTGTGCCAGGAAATTGGCCACGGTCACGGGTGCCTTGTCGCGGTCGAGCTCGAGCACCATGTTGCCCGCCGTCGTCTCGAGGACGACGACCGGATGGAGATCGGGCGGAGC
>JBDHDN010000244.1:0-6217 GCA_039591485.1 Gemmatimonadota bacterium | reverse complement strand
GTTCGGTTCGGCGTCGTTCTGCGACGGCGTCGTTCCGGTGAGTTCACGTGCGCTCAGCGTGCACCTCCTTCTTCACACCTGCCTCCTCCGTGCCCGCACCCGAGGCTTTCGCGGTCTGCATCGCCCATCCAATCCCGCTTGTGGAACCGGCCTCGTCCTCACTGACGGGACGAGGCCGGCTCAGGCGAGATCCGTCCACCATCTGGTGCGTGCCGCTACGGCTTCCTGGCGAGCGCGGCCGCCGGGAGAGTCAGATCCACGCCCGCCGGCACTGGCAATCCGTACGCGTCGATCGCGTGCTGAATGGACGCCTTCAGCAGCGACTCCAGGAAGGGCGGGTTGTGGATCCCGTTCCCCGCCGCGAAGTGTCCGCTGAACCCGACCGTGTCCGAGCCGACGATGGTCGCGCCGTCGAGAAAGACCTCCCGCTCATGCGTTGCCGCGAGCTGCGCGTTGTAGAGGATCCCTTCAGCTGCGGTGAAGAGGGTGTCGCCCATATCGATCTGCTTGGGATCCGCCGTCACCTGCAGGATCTGGGCGAGCACACCACCGTCCGTCGGTGCCGCATCGATGATCGCGTTGCCGTTCACGTCCTGCCAGATCTGATCCAGCAGCGCATTGAACTCGGCGATACTTGCGACGTAGAGGTCCCGCGCAATGGTCGGGGAGCTGTGGCACTCCGCACACGCGGTGAAGCGCCGTTCACTCACGGCGCACTCCCCGCCGGCGATCGGAATGCCGTCTCCATCAACGCATGGCACGGCCTCAAACAGGTGACCGACGCTCTGGAACACGAAGTTGTTCTCCGCATCCGTGACCTCGAACATCTCGACATGGCACGTGGCGCAGAGACGCGGGTTGGCCGCAGCGTCGCCGTGCGACCCGGTGAGGCCGTTCAGCCAATCGAAGCCCGGAGGCCACCAGCCTACGTTTTCCCCGAGTACCAGCGGGCCCTGGGCTGCATGAGGTCCACGGTGCCCACCGTCCGGGATGGAGCGGCGGTTGTGGCACTTGATGCAGAGGTTACGGGTGTTCGCTTCGGTCACGGGAGCGCGCAGCTGACTCGGCACGGCTCGGCTGTGCGGGTCGTGGCACACGATGCACGTGTGCGGCATCACCTCACCGTCGTTCTTGTTGCGGTAGTCGGCCGTCACCCCGAACTGCTGGACGAGCGCGCCTTTGCCGTTGTGGCACTCGTCGCAGCCGGCACTGTTCCCCCGGCTGAAACCGGATCCGATGGCGTGCTGGGACTGCGACCACTGCTCGACGAACGGATGGTGCGCACCGGAGTGGCAGTCACCACAGCCGTCGGGAGTAACGAGACCACTGGCGAGCGGCTGCACGGCGCCTGGCGTCGCGATGTGCTCTGCCCCCGGACCATGGCAGCTCTCGCACTGGACATCGTGGTAGACCGCGAGCTGTGCACTGTCCGGCCGCTCGTCCGTGTTCGCAGTGAGCGCCGCGTACCCTGCCGGCGCTACAGCAGCATTCCCATTGTGACTCACCGTGTGGCACGGCTCACAGAACGACTGCGCGTGCCCAGACGCCTGAAGCGTCTCCCACGCGCCGGCGTGATCGGTGGCGGACCATGCAGCCTGAAGGTCTGCATGGCAGTTCCCGCACGTCGTGACACCCGACGCCGCATCATAGTATCCGAGGAATCCGGCGAGACTGTCGGGCGGGGGATTGAACGGGGGGCGCTCTTTGTAGACGATGTCGTCACCGCATCCGGTGGACGCGAGCACGCCCAGGATCAACACTGTCGTGAACGCCCGATGTACGCGTAGCCAATTCTTGCGCACACCTCCCCCTTTTCCAGAGAACAGTCGGCAGTCGTGATGCGTTTGTAACTATAGCAAACGGCACATGCGTGCGATAGCGGCACGGCACGCCTTTAAAGGAACCTTCACCCCCGTCTTGATACAGGCACTGTACGGCGTCCGCTACTGCGTCGGGTCCGCTGTGTACCCGAGATAAGTGAGTATCACGATGTAGACGATGAGCCCGAGCGTCACCCACGTCACCACCTTGCTGGACTCGCCGCGCCGGGCCTTCCAATCGAGGAACGGGATCAGGAATACCAGCAGTCCACCGACGGCGAACCCGAAGATCCCGACGAACTCGCCCTCGAGCCCGAGAATGTGGGCCGGCAAGTACTTCAGCGTCTGAAACATGTACATGAAGTACCACTCGGGCTTGATCCCTGCGGGGGCGGGGGCAAAGGGATCGGCCTTCTCACCCAAGTGGGCCGGGAAGTATGCCGCGAGCGCTGCGAGGATTGCGAGCGCAGCCAGCCACCCCACCAGATCCCGCAGGAAGAAATTGGGGAAGAACGGCATCGCGCGCCGCGGCGCGCCGCTGCGCTCCTCCTCGATCGGCACGCTCATGCCGTGCTTCTGCACGAGGAAGAGGTGGAGCCCCAACATCCCGATGGCGACCGCCGGCAACACGGCGACGTGCACGGCGTAGAAGCGTGTCAGCGTAGCCCCACTGACGTCTTCACCACCACGCGCGACGCGCAGCAGGAACTCTCCGACCAACGGGACAACGGCGAGGATCTCGGTCCCCACCCTCGTCGCGAAGTAGGCGAGCTCGTTCCAGGGGAGCAGGTAGCCGGTGAACCCGAACGCGAGCGCAAGGGCCAGCAGCACGAACCCGGAAAACCACGTGAGCTCGCGCGGTTGCCGATAGGCCCGCACGAACAGCACGCTGAAGAAGTGCAGGAACAAGGCGACGATCATGAGATTGGCCGACCACGCGTGGATCGACCGGATCAGCCAGCCAAACTGCACCTCGGACATGATGAACTGGACGGACTCGAACGCCTCCTCGGCAGACGGCCGGTAGTAGAACAACAGCAGGATGCCGGTGGCGATCTGCACCATGAACAGGAAGAGCGTCATCCCGCCCAGGTAGTACCAGATCGTGTGCTTGTGGACGGGGACGTCCTTCTTCTTCGCCAACCGCTGGATATCGGCGAGGCCCAGTCGGGCATCCAACCATGCCCAGAGCGAGCCGAGCCGGGGAGAGACCGTCATCCTCAGGCTCCTTTGCTCACCACGATTTCATCGCCACGCACGTTGACCACGAATTCCTCGAGAGGACGCGGCGGCGGCCCCTGCACGTTGCGGCCGTTCAGGTCGAAGTGCCCGTTGTGACAAGCGCACCAGATGCGGCTGATGTCGTCGCGGTACTGCACGATACACCCGAGATGGCTGCACGCCGCGGTGAAGGCCTTGAGCTCTCCGGCCGGTGTTCGCACGAGGATGCCGGGACGGTTCCCGAACTTGAAGATCCGACCGGTGTTCGCGGCAACCTCCTCCGGCGTGAACGGCAGGGTAACCGATGCCGCTGCCGACTCGCCGGCCGGCGGCGGCACCAGGTACCGGCCCGCGGGATAGAACACCGCGAGCAGCAACCCACCGGCGCTCGTGCTGAGCAGCCAGGTGGCTGCCGAACGGCTCAGGAGCCAGTCCAGGAACCCGCGCCGCGACTGGCCGGACGATCTCGCTTCCTCAACCATCGACTACTCCTCTTGAAGTTCGCGCGCGAGCGTGCCGCTCACGCCTGACGGTCCACCTCGCGGATCTTCAGTACGAGTCCGCTGATCAAGCCCAAGATGATCACGATCGAGACGGCGAGCCCGATGCGCCGGAAGTCCCACTCGGCCAGCGCCTCTTCCCCCGCGAGCATCCCGGCTTCCGTAACGCCAAGTCCCTCCGCGACCTCGGACTCGACGGCGTCCAGAGCGAAGCCATGCACGGCCGCGCGCGCGCCGATACGCGCGTTGTTCGCCGCCTCGAGCTCGAACATCGCTTGACTGACCTCCATGCCCCGGTTCTCGGCCCGCTCGAGGAGGCGCTGGGCGGAATCGACTCGGGCGTCGAGCGAGTCGATCAGCGCCCGCATCTGCTGAGCCGCGGCACCGCCGGCATCCTCCGGCGAGTGGCACTGCGCACACGCCGTACCCTCGGTGGCACCGAGGAGCTCCGTCGTGGCATCGAGGATCTCGTGGTTGCCGTGGCACGTCGCGCAGCCCGGCACACCCAGCATTGCGAACAGCTCCGCGTGCTGGCTTTCCCGGAACAACTCACCCATCGTGGCGTGACACTGCCCGCAGACATTGCCCACCCACGAGAGTCCCGGCGGTGCAGCGCCGTGGTTGCCGTGGCAGTCGTTGCACGTGGGTGCCGAGAGATCCCCGGCCTCTACGAGCTGCCGACGGTGCACGCTGCCTTCGTACCGTGCCGGCTGGTCCGTGGGAATGCCGTAGGGAGCCATGTACGCCGCGTCACCGTGGCACGAGCCGCACAGCCCGGCCACGTTGAGCGGGTGTACACTCGAGTTCGGATCCGACGGAGGTCGCACGTTGTGGGCTGGGTGACAGCTCGCGCAGGTGGCCACGAGCGTGTCGCCAAACTGGACCAGCCGCTGGCCGTGGACCGACGTCACGTACTCGGCAACCTGGTCTACGCGCAGTGACGGGTTGTACTGCCGCATGAACCCGGCGTCGGCGTGGCAGCGACCGCACACGTCGAGCAGCATGCGCCCGCGCGGGCGGCCGACGAATCCCTTGGCCGGGTCCATGCCCTCAAACCCTGCGATCGTCGCGTCGCCTCCGTGACAGGCGACGCACCCGAACCCGCGATCCGCGTGCACGTCGGAGGCGAACGCGTCGACAGGGCCGGAGAGCCGCTCGTCATCGAGCGCTCCATGGCAAGCCACACAGTTGTCAACCTGAGGCTCCTGCGCGCTCGCCGACTGGTATCCCGGAAAAGCCCACGCCGCAGTCGCAAGCAACCCGATCAGAGCCGTCCATTCTCCTCGCCTGCTGCTCATGCTCACTGCATACCTCCAAGGTCCTGCAGGTAGGCCGATAGATTCGCCATGTCCTCCGGCGTCACCCTGGGCCACGCGCCTCCCCACCCGGGGGTGCTGTCGGCCACGATGTGGTTCCAGGCCGCTGCCACCATGCCGGCCGCAGAAGCGTGCACAGCCATCTCTCGGATGCCCCCCGCAACGCCACCCGGCCTATGACACGCTGCACAGCGGTCCGAGCCGACGAGTCGGGCACCCTGCGGCGCACTCCCAGCATCGCCGAAGTAGCGGCCCGCATAGAAGAACGCCACCAGATCCGCCATCTCCTGCGGTGCGATTCTCGCGGGATCGATGCCCTGCTGACTCATCATGCGGAGCATACGAGGCGCCTTGTTCCACAGAGCCGCCGCGAAGTCCATCACGTGTCCGTACTGGAGATCCGTGCCAAGATCCGGACCGGCTGTCCCTCCCACGCCGCGCACGCTGTGACAGGCGATGCACCCCTTGTCCTCGAACACCTGCCGACCCTGACCCGGTTCGTCGGGTATCACCACGAGCGGTTCGCGCAGCAGGCGTCGTCGATCACCCTCGACAAACGCCATGACGTCCCGTAGTTCCGCTCCGGTGAAGGTCGCTCGGCTCGCACCCCGCTCTGCCTGGGCACGCATCATGGCCGGCAGATGATTCCACATCGCCGCCGCCAACATGATCGGGGACCCGCCTCCCTCGGGCGTCAGATCCGGCCCGATGACCCCGCCCATCCCACGTACCTGATGGCACATGATACATTGCTTCTCCTGAAACAGCGCTGCACCGCTGGTCGCATCTCCCGGCTCGTCGAAGTACCGCAGCCAGAACAGGAAGGCCACGAGGTTGCCGGCCTCCCAGGCAGTGAGCTTGGACGGACGCGCGCCCCGCGACCGCAAGCCGTCCCGCATCTGAGGCAGGTGGTTCCACACGTTCGCCGCGAGCCCGAACACCGTGCGGTCACCCTCGACGCTGCGGAGATCCGGCCCCACCCCCCCACCGAGGGCGTGGCACTCCAGGCACCCCTTGTCCCGGAACAGCCGAGCACCCGCCTGTACGCTTTGCGCCGGTAGATCCGCATCCTGCCCGACCGCTCGCGGCACGGCCCAGATTCCGGCTGCGAGCATGAGGACCAGGGCCGCGGGTGGTCGTCGTCTCATTCGCATGGCGCTCCCCCCAACCATGGTGAATCCGGCTGCGGGTCCTGAGCCTGCGGCCGCCAGTGATGCGCTCGCCGAGCAGTGCGCGGCGCCGGTACTCGGACTGCGACCGCCGAGGGGTTCCACGGCTGCGACGAGGGCGCGGAGCGCCCATGAACGTAGAGCCCTGGCGTTGGATTTACCAGACCCGGCAGCAGCCGTTGTGCCCCGTT
>JBDHDN010000243.1:0-6230 GCA_039591485.1 Gemmatimonadota bacterium | reverse complement strand
GGAAGTGCACCGGTGACGGAACCGAAGTACACGTGCGAGGTGGTCGGGAGCATCTCCACACGGTAATGGCCGTTCCGCACCGCCGGCCGCCCGTCCACGGCATCGAACAGGACGTTGCACACGCGCACCATCAGCGCGTCGGCCCGGTCATCGTCGTTGCCGTACTTCGGCGCGCGGTGGAGCAACCGCTGGCGCAGCGACTCGGCGCCGGCGAAGTCGTGGTCGAGCACCTCGACCAGCGCGGAGAGGGACATCCGCCCTTCCTCGTACACGACGTGCCTCAGCCCAGCGAGGCTGTCGGTCACCGAGCCGATGCCGACCATCTGGATGAAGCTGTTGTTGTAGCGTGCGCCGCCCGCGTTGTAGTCCTGGCCCTTGGCGATGCAGTCGTCGATCAGCACCGACAGAAACGGTGCGGGCATCTCGCGGGCATACAGCTGTCCGATGATCTCGTTCCCGGCGATCTTGATCTCGAGGAAGTGCCGCAACTGCCGCTCGTACGCGCGGCACAGGTCGTCGAAGGTCACGAAGGACGACGCTGCTCCCGTGTGCGGACCGAGCTGCGTGTCCGTGCGCGGGTCCCGCCCGTCATGCAGTGTGAGCTCGAGGATCTTGGCAAGGTTGAAGTATCCGGTGAGGATGTACGCTTCCTTGCCAAAGGCGCCCACCTCGACGCAGCCGCTGCAGCCCCCGGCACGCGCGTCCTCGAGAGACTTGCCCTGCCGCAACTGCTCCGCGACCACGGCGTCGGCGTTGAACACCGACGGGAAGCCGTAGCCCTTGCGGATCACCCGCAGCGCGTGCTGGAGGAAGGTGTCGGCCGTCACCTCGGCCACCTGGACATTTGAGCTTGGCTGGAGTAAGTGGAGGTCGTCTATCACCTCCAGCAACAACGCCGACACGGCATTGGATCCATCGGAGCCGTCCGCGAGCAGCCCACCGAGGTTGATGTTCGCGAAGTCCGTGTAGGTCCCGCTCTCCCGAGCAGTCACCCCGACCTTCGGCGGCGCGGGGTGATTGTTGAACTTCACGAAGAAGCACTCGAGGAGCTCGCGCGCCCGATCTGGGGTGAGCGTGCCGTCGGCCACCCCGCGCTCGTAGAACGGCAGCAGGTGCTGGTCCAAGTGCCCCGGGCTGAACGCATCCCAGCCGTTGAGCTCGGTGATCACGGCGAGGTGGCAGAACCAATATGCCTGCAGCGCCTCGTGGAAGTCGCGCGGTGCGTGCGCCGGTACCCGGCGACACACCCGGGCGATCGTCTCCAGCTCGGCACGTCGTGTCGGATCGGTCTCATCCGCCGCCAGATGCTCCGCGAGCACGGCGTGCCGCTCCGCGAACAGGATCGCGGCTTCACAGGCGATGTACATCGCCCGCAGCTGCTCGTCCTGCTGGCGCGCCACAGGACCTGCAGAACGGTCGAGGGTCTCACGTACCGCCGCGATGTCCCGCTGCGCGTCGCGCAGTCCCCGGCGGTAGATCTTGTCATCGGCGACCGTATGCCCCGGCGCGCGCTGCTCCATGAACTCCGTGAAGATTCCTGCCTCGTACGCGCGGTGCCATCGCTCCGGCAGCGCCGCAAACAGCCGGTCGCGCATCGAGCGGCCGCGCCAGTAGGGAATCACCTCCCGCTCGTACGCAGCCACGCAATCGGGCGTCACCGCGTAGGACGTCTTCGGGCGGGTATCGAGGATGCGCAGATCCTCCACGCTGTGGCAGGTCAGCTCCGGAAACGTGGGCACGGCCTTCGGGCCTGGCCCGCGCTCACCCACGATCAGCTCGTCAGCCCCGATGTGGATGGTCTTCTGCTCGCAGAGCTGCCGGAAGGCCAGCGCGCGCAGTACGGGTGGCGAGTGCCGGTCACCCTCGCGGCGATAGAACTCCGTCATCAGTCGCGCGCGCTCCTCGTCGATCGTCGGCGCGGCCTCGAGACTCTCCCGCCGCAGTCGGTGTGTCCGCTCGTTCACGTTCCCTCACCCCCCGATCGTCGTGGTCACACCCGCCGCCGCGAATTCGGCGACCAACTCGTCCATGCGGGAACGCGTGGGCGGCGTGAGGCTCACGCCATCCGCGGCGTTTCCGACTCGGCGCCGCTTGTCGGCGCCGAGTCGGTGATAGGGCAGCAGATGCACACGCCGGACCGATGGGAGCCCGGCGGCCAGCGTGGCCGTCGCCCGTATGTTCGTCTCGTCGTCGTTCACGCCCGGGACGATCGGGACCCGAAGCCAGATGTTCGGATGGACCCGTGCAACGGCGTCGAGATTGGCCAGGATCTGCGTGTTCGAGACTCCCGTGTGCATTCGATGCCGCGTGTCGTCCATCAGCTTCACGTCGAACAACAACAGATCGGCGAGGACGGCCACCCGCAGCAGGTGCTTCAGGGGCGCGAGGCCGCTCGTGTCGATAGCCGTGTGCAGTCCGGCGGCACGGCTTGCCTCGAGCATCGCCTCCACGAACCGCAGCTGGAGCAGCGGCTCGCCGCCCGAAAAGGTGACGCCACCGTCGGTGTTGAAGAAGACGCGGTCGCGCAGAACCTCGGCGAGCAGTTCATCCACGGTGACCTCGCGTCCAACCACCTCGCGCGCGCCGGTCGGGCAGACGTCGGCACATGCTCCGCACGCCGTACAGGCGTCGCGGCCGTCGGGAATCCAGCCCCCCTCGGCTGCGATGCCGAGCGGGCAGGCCGTCTCACACGCTCCACACCGGATGCACCGGTTCTCCACCACCAGTATCTCGGGCTCCGCCGCGATCCCTTCGGCGTTGTGGCACCAGGCGCACCGCAGCGGACAGCCTTTGAGAAACACGGTCGTGCGGATGCCCGGACCGTCGTGGAGCGAGAACCGCTGCACATTGAATACGCGGCCGCGGATCAGCGGTCACCCCCTGCCCGCGACGGCACCGAAGTAGTACTGCAGCACGAAGCGCTGCTGCACGTCGAAGCTCCAATGCACGTCGCGCAGATAGTCGCCTGCCGATCGGATCGAGCCCTGCTCGAGCAGATCCACCAGCTCGGCATGTTCTTCGGTGGAGCGCAGCTCCCACTCCGGCACGAATCCCGCGACGCGCGGGAAGTCGTACAGCCGCTGTTTGCTGATGCGCACCGTGCGAACGAGATCCGCGTTGTCGCAGAGCGTCAGGAACGTCTCGTGGAAGTCGAGGTTCAGCTCGTAGTACCGGTCGAAGTCACCGTCGTCAATCGCGCGCACCATGTCGGCGTTGAGACTCCGCATGGTGGTGAGGCGGGCGAGGTCGAGGCGGGCACCGGCGGCAACGACTGCCGCTCCCTCGAGCGCGCCGATGATCTCATAGAGATGCCGGATGTCCTCGAGGGTCAGCTGCCGGACGACCACCCCACGCCGCGGTAGGATGAGGACGAGCCCCTCTGCCTCGAGCTGGATCAGGGCATCCCGCAGGGGCTGTCGGCTGATCCCGAGCTCGGACGCGACTCGGTTCTGGTCGATGTGCGCCCCGGGTGTCAGATCGCCCCGGTTGATGGCGTGCCGCAGGTAGTGGTACACCTGCTCGCGGAGTGACGTGACGTTGATCGCGGTTGCCATGCCCTACCCTACCCTCGCCGTCGGCGTCAGCCGTCCTGATATCAAATATATCAGTATTCACGCATCCCACCAGCCAGACGCCTGCGACCCTCAGGTTTCCGGGCACGCGGTACGTTTCCCAGGTCAGGGCATGGACCCTAGATTCTCCGACATCGGGCTTATCCTCGAGCTCCGGGAGGCACCGTGGAGGGGTTCGCAATCCTGCTCGTGATCGTCGTGGGTGCTACCGCCATTGCTGTCGGCTACTCGGTGAACCAGCGCCGACAGGTGGTCGAGGCCTGGCGTGAGGCCGCTGCACGGCGCCACCTGCTGTTTCGAGAGGGTGATTTCGTCACGGAGCCCGAGATCGTCGGGACCGTGCGAGGTCACCGTCTCACCGTGCGCGTCGCCAGACGAGGCAGCGATGGCTCGACCAAGTACACTCGATATCGAGTGGAGTACCGCGAGCCGCTTCCAGCCGATCTGCGAATCACCACGGCGCACGATGGGTTCTTTGCGAACATGCGCCGGGCCATGGCAGGCGGCGACATCGAGACCGGAGATTCCGAGTTTGACAGTCGCCTCCGCGTGACGGGGAGCGAGCCGGAGCTGATCAGGATCTTCCTCACGCAGCCGCGGCGTCGGGCGCTGATTCGTGCCTGCGAGCGACACCCGGGTATCGAGATCACTCACCGCCAGCTGTCATGGGACGTCCGAGACCTCGAGTTGAACCCACATGTGATCGTAGGCACCCTCGATGCGCTGCTCGATACCGCGGCCGATCTGTGCGACGAAGTGGGGGAACTCGACGAGGCGGCCGGAGCGAGCCTCGGCACGTCACGAATCACGAGGGCGGTCCGCCCGCGAGAGCAGTCCCACGCTCCCTCAAGTTCATCAGAGGACGGTGGGCGCCGGGACCCCAGACTTCGCCGTCTGCCGGCTGAGCCACGCGAGACGCCGATCGAGACGGCGCCACACATGCCACGAGCGGAGGCGACGCCGGCTTCGAAGAATGAGACCGGGGGCAGCGACCGCGAGCGAGCGGCGCGCCCGGAGACCGCACGTCCCGAGCAGCGCGGTCGGCACGGTCCGCCCACCGTCGCGAGACCACTTCCGAGAAAGCCGCAGACCACAGCGCCCGTCGCTGATGACGTGGTCCGCGACGTCACGACGCTCGACGACTCGGCGATCGCTGCAGTGTGTGTGACCGTGTTCGATGAGAAAGCCACGAGCGCCGACGCCGCGCGGCGGTTCGCCGAGCAGTACTGCGATGCGATCGTCGGCTGGTCAGGCAGGCTCGCCAGCGTCGCCCGGTATCCGTTCGACCGCATCTTCGGGCGTGGGCCCGGGTGCCGCGCCGAGTTCATCGTACACCGCATGGAGCGGCCCTTCGGACCTCGCGACGTCCGTGCTGTCGTGCAGCTGCCGGAGGGCGCCGAGCGGGAACTCCGCAGGTTGGTCGGGAAGGGGCTCGCTTTTGGGGGTCGCCTGATGGCCTACGACCGGTTCATGCAGACCCTGTACCTCGCGGACGGTAGCATGGCCCCCCACCCCGGCTCGGGCACCCCGGCCCGCTAATCGACCACAAGGACGGGCTCGCCGAGCACTTCCGGCCGGGGGGTCACACCGAGCCCCGGACGATCCGTGGCGGCCAGCAAGCCGCCGGTACGCTGCGGCGCCCCCGCCGCGGTGCTCACCGTCACATAGCTGTTGAAGTCGGTCGTCGTGAAGACGAACTCCTCGGGTGTACTGTGCGCCAGGTGAGCGATTGCTGCCGTGACGATGTCGCCACCCCAGCTGTCCTCGATCGTCATGGGAACGCCGAGCGCAACGCACAGATCCCGAACTTCGCGGGCCCGGGTCAGGCCCCCGAACTTGCTGATCTTGACGTTGATGGCGTCCATGGCGTTGTCATGCCAGCCGCGCACGACCATCGGGAGCCGATCGACCGTCTCGTCCAGCACGAACGGGTGATCGGTGGCACGACGCACAGAGATACACTCCGTATACGACGCACACGGCTGCTCGATGTAGACGTCGAGCTCTCGCACACCCCGCACCACGCGCAACGCTTGGTGGGTCAACCATCCGGTGTTCGCGTCGGCCACGAGCACGTCCCCGGGCTCGAGCGCGTGGCGCGCGGCCCGGATACGCTCGATGTCCTCTTCGGGATCTCCCCCCACCTTGAGCTGGAATCGTCGATACCCGTCCTCACGGTACTCCCGGACCCGGGCTGCCATGGCATCGGCCGAGTCTTGGGAAATGGCCCGATAGAGCGGGCGACCCGCTCCCTCGCAGCCACCGAGCAGGACGCACACCGGCAGGCCGGTAGCCTGCCCCAGCAGATCCCAGCATGCCAAGTCGAGAGGTGACTTTGCGTAAGGATGGCCCTTCAACGCGCCGTCCATCAGCCGGTTGATCGTCCCCAGCCGAGTCGGGTCTTGTCCCAGCAGTGCCGGTCCGATCTCTGCGATCCCGCTGCGCACCCCTGTCCCGTAGGCCGGCAAGTAGACAGGGCCGAGTGGGCACACCTCACCCCAGCCGGTGAGCCCACGGTCGGTCTCGACGGCGACGACGGTGGCGTCGAACACGGCCACCGACTTCCCCCCGGACCATGCATAGCGACCCTCGACCAAGGGCAGCTCTACTCGGTATGCCACGATCCGCGCGATCCTCATGCCATGCCTCCCGCAACCG
>JBDHDN010000242.1:0-6243 GCA_039591485.1 Gemmatimonadota bacterium | reverse complement strand
TCGTGGTCACTGTGCAGCCTCCTTCCGAACGGGGACCATACCTACCGGAGCCCGAATCCAGCGCAGGATCTCCTTCAGCTTCGGCGGCTTGCCGGTGAGGAGCACGCCAATGCGGAAGACCTTCGCCCCCGCCCAGAGCGCGATCACGATCGAGGCTACCAGTAGACCGGTCGTGAGCACGTACTCGAAGAGTGTCGGGGGGCCCGCGGCCCGGTTCATCATCACGAATGGCGTGAACGGAGGAACGTAGGAGAGCAATCGGGCCAATGCGCCGTTGGGGTCGCGACCGATCGGCACCATCGTGAGGAGCGGTACGATGAGCACGAGCATCACCGCCGGCATCATGTTCTGTGCATCGCTCACCGTGTTGCAGACCGAGCCAAGCCCGACGAGGATCGCCGCATAGAACAGGTATCCCAGGAGGAAGTACGCCAGGAACGAGCCGATGAGCAGCGGATCGGACGCAAGTGTCGAGAGCGGAAGATCGGGCGAGGCGCCAAGCAGGCCCGGCAGGTACTTCGTGGCGAGGAAGAACGCGAGCAGCCACGAGAGGACCATCGTGAGTCCAGTCGCAGCGATGCCGATGATCTTCCCGGCGAGGAGCTGGACCGGTGAGATGGACGAGAGCAGGACCTCGATCACCCGGCTCGACTTCTCCTCGACGGTATTCATCATCAGCATCTGGCTCACCGACCAGACCGAGATCCACAGCAGGTAGACGAACACCACCGGCGCCCACTGCCGCAACATATCCCGCTCCCCGATCGACTCCTCCGCCCCACCGGCCGACAGCTTGCGTACGTCGAATCGAATCGGCGTCTGGATCCACCGGGCGATGTCGGGATCGATCCGCTCCCGCTCCAGCCTGCGCTCGCGTACCTCGCTCGTGGCCAGCGAGCCGAACCACTCCCGGAGGTCCTCGTCCGTGAGGTTCTTCGACACGTACCGGGACATCCCCGTGCCGGCCACCGGATCTTCATGGAGGACGAAGTACGCGAACAGATCGTCCGATGCCACCCGCTGCCCCAGCACCTCGGCCGCATCCGGCCCTGGCGGTGCCGGCAACTGGAGATACCGCGTGAAGGAGAATGGGACATCGAGCACACGGAGTGATGCCTGCGAGGCCGTCGACCACCACGTCCCCAACGCGCTTCCGTGCGCGTCGTACACGGCCCGTGCGGAGGCGGGGAGCACGTCCGCGTGGGAGGCGTCAGCCAGCACTGCGGCCAGAGCCAGCCGATCCGCAGATGGCAACGCCGATAGATCGGCAGCGGCCCCTCGGAGCGGGCCGGGCATGGCATCCACGCGCTCCGGAGCACCAGCCCGCTCTGCGGCCGCGTCGAGCGCCAGCCGCAGATCCTCGACCGAGATGCGGCGGTTGATGGCATCGAGCAACCAGCCGGATTCGTCGACGACCGCGTAGCGGCGAGCCGACTTGGTGCCCTCGAGCAGCCGCGGGACCACGATGAACGCTGACAGCAAGACGGGGAAGAAGAAGATGCCGAACCAGAACCCCTTGGTCCGCACGTTCTGCACGTAGTCGCGGTGCGCGACCAACAGGACGCGACTCATGTCCCCCGACCTCCCACCGCGCGAACGAACACCTCATGGAGCGAGGGCTCGCGCATATCGAACCGCCGAATCTCGAGCCGGTCGACCATCAACCTCAGCAGTTGCTGCGGGTCCGCACCCTCGGCGAGGAACAGCTCCGCAGTCTTGCCGGCGTCGTTTACCCGCGTGACGCCCGGGAGTCTCCACAGTTCGCCTCCGTCACCATCGTAGTCGATCACGATTGCCTGCTCACCGCTCTGCCGCACCTCGCGAAGGGTTCCATCCAGCACCTTACGGCCCTCGTTGATCAGGACGATGCCGTCGCAGATCATCTCGGCCTGCTCCATCACGTGCGTCGAGAAGATCACCGTCCGCCCCTGGCGCTTCACGTCGAGGATGAGATTGCGAACCAGCTCGACGTTCACCGGATCGAGACCGGAGAACGGCTCGTCGAGAATCACCAGCTCCGGATCGTGGATCATCGTCCCGAGGATCTGGACCTTCTGGCTCATACCCTTGGAGAGGGTCTCGTTCTTCTTGTCGACCCAATCCCCAAGTCCGAACTCCCCGAGCATCCGACGCGCGCGGGACCTCGCTTCGCCCGCTGGCATCCCCTTCAAGCGGCCGAAATACGCGAGAATCTCGCTGGCCCGCATCTTCTTGTAGAGCCCCCTCTCCTCCGGCAGGTAGCCAAGCCGGTCCTTCACCGCCTCGGGATTCCCGTTCCCGAGCACCCGAATCCTGCCGGCATCCGGATAGAAGATGCTCATGACCATCCGGATGGTGGTCGTCTTACCGGCTCCGTTGGGCCCGAGGAAGCCGTAGATCGTGCCCCGAGGCACCTCAACCGACACGTCGTCTACTGCGAGCACGTCGCCGAAGCGCTTCGTGACTCCGTCAAGAACGAGTGCAGCGCTCATATCCATGCGACAAATCTATTTGACGGTGCGGGCCCTAGCGACGTCTGACCATCGGTAGACTCAGCATCGTGACCCGCCCTCCAGGACCAACGAGCCACCCGGCACTCGTCCCGGCAAAGCCAAGCCCCCAGTAATCCGCCGAGTCCAGGAGCGCCCAAGAGGCTCCGTGATCGAACGAGGCTGCCGCACCTCCCGGCCCCACCGCGACCAGTGCCGCGGGATCACTGGCCGGAACGTAAGCGGCGCCGTAGATCGCCCCGGGAAAGGGCGGCGCGCCACCGCGTGACCAGGTCTGTCCGCCATCGGCCGATCGCGCCACTCGGTCCGTGACGGTTCCCAGCTCTCCGATGGCACCGCCAACCACGGTGACCGTGTCGACCGTCCAGACGGCCACCGAGGTAATGCCGGCGGCCTCGCCACTGACGATGGGCGTTGCGTAGGCGTGCCATGTTCGACCCCGATCGTGGGTGACGAGCACGCGGGCAGGCGACGCATTGCCGGTACCGATCCACGCCGAACTGTCGTCGATGGTGGTCACGCATGTGCCGCTGGCGGCGAAGCCACCCTCACCCTCGGCAGGGGCTGGCAGATCCGTCGAGGGAATCCGCTGCCATGCGGTGCCGTCGGCGGTCCGGATGATCACGAAGGCTCCGTCGACCGCGTCGCTGAACGCAATACCGCTGGTGGCATCCCAGAACGCCAGGCAGTCGAAGAACGCGTCCGGGATGTCGTTGACGAACTGGAGGCTCCAGCTTTCGCCGCCGTCGATGGTCTGGTAGATCCGGGATCGCTCACCGGGGCCGGCGCTCAACAAATACGCGGTGGACCCGCTCACTGCGTGCACGTCCCGGAACTGCAGTGAGTCGGCACCCGGAACGGTCGACCGCTCCCAGCGTGCGCCGCCGTCCAGAGACCGCGCCACGGCGCCTTCGACACCGGCGATCCAGACGATCCGGTCGTCAACGACGCTCACGGCCTGGAAGCGGGCGCTCGTCGGGAGGCTCTGATCCTCGAGTTCCGGCGGGGGATCTCCTGTCTTCGGCACGCAAGCGAGCGTCGCGAGGGCGCCGAGCATGCAGAGGGTCAGACGCAGCGAGGGGTGCATTGGTGACTCCTTCGGCAGCGTTGTGCGGGCAACCCGGCCGAGCGCTTGCAAGGTACCTCGGACGCGGGCCGCCGCCACCGGGGAGGCTGCTCGACCCGCCGTGTAGCACTCTAAGGCATTGGCAATCAACGTGTTGAACTTCCGTTGACATCTTGGGTGCAGATTACGGGCTGCCTCGGAGATCACCATGAGCCACACGCTGCGCCTGTTCGGCCTGCCCGCCCTGCTCGGGGACGCCGGAGTAACGCAGTCGCTTCGCACCCGCAAGCACGCCGCCTTGCTCGTGTATCTGGTGCTCGACGGTGTTGACCGCTCGACACTGCGCGAGCATTTGGTCGAGCTGTTCTGGCCGGACGTGCCCTCGTCCAAGGGTCGCCACTCGCTCGCGCAGGCGCTGAGTGCGATCCGCCGCCAGCTCGGCGGGGCGGTACTGCACAGGCTCGGCCGGACCGTCGTCTTCGTCGGGCGGGTGTCAACCGATCTCGACGCCCTCGAAGAAGACGGGACGGTGCCGGTCGAGCTGCAACATCCGCTGCGCGGCCTGGATCACCTTGCCGGCTCAACGTTCGAACACTGGCTGGACTCGACGCGCGAGCGGTTGCGACGTCGTGCCCGGGATGCACTGACCCGCCAGCTGGAGATCGCGCGCAGCAACGGTGATGGAGCCGCCGTTCACGAGCGTGCCGTCCATCTGTATCGCGCAGATCCAATGAGCGACACCGCGGTGCAAGCGCTCTGCGAGCGGATGCTCAACGAGGGCGACGCCGCGACGGCCGCCACACTCGTGCGGCGCCACATTCAACGCCTGCGTGAGGAGGCGGGCGTGCAGCCTCCGCCGGGCCTCAGGCGACTGCTCCATCTCATGGAACGTGGCCATCTCGCCACCCGTCGGGTGGATCGATCCGCCCCGCGGGCCTCCAGCTACCGTCCCCCGGAAGTGTTCGTCGGACGGGCGCCGCAGCTGAGCCGGTTGGAGCGGCAATGGACCGACGTCCCGAAGGCCGGCCGGCGTGCGTGTCTGGTGGTCGGCACGGCGGGGATGGGTAAGAGCTCACTGCTCTCCCGCTTCTCGACATCGGTCGCGAGCCGCTCGGCGATTGTCTGGGAAGTGAAGAGTCAAGAGATCGGTCGCAACATCCCCTTTGCGACGGTCTCGGATTTTATCCTGGCACTGGCGCAGTACCCCGGAGCCAACGAGACCGATGCGCGCTGGTTGGCAGAAGCCAGCCGCGTCGCCCCGGGTCTTCGTGCGTGGCATTCCGGCATTCCCGATCCACCTCCCGTACCTGCCGATGCCGTTCGGCTTCGGGTGGCCGAAGCGCTCGTCCGGATCATCCAGGTCGTGGGCGACCCGGGGCCAATGCTCTTGGTGCTGGACGACCTCGAGTACCTCGATCCGGCAAGCCGGGACATCCTGCATCTGCTGTTGCGACGCCTGGAGCGGTCGAGTCTCCTCGTGGTCGGCTCGGCGCGATCGTCAGGTGACCAGACGCTGGTGCACGCCGAGGTGGATGGCAGCAAGGGACTGAACTGGGAGGACGTTGTCACGCTCGGTCCGCTCGCGCCGGAGCACGTGCGGGAGATGGTGCTGAGACTGTGCGGTCCAGGTCCGGTCCCGGAGTCCGCCATCCTCGACACGATGGTCGAGTTGGCACAGGGCAATCCGTATCTCGTGGAGATGTTGCTGTCGGACTGGCGTCGGCAGTCTGAGGAATCGCTCGTGTCGGTGTATCGGCGGGGAGCCGATGCTGCGAGCCGGTGGCGACCTCCGGCGACGATGAACAAGGCGTTCGAGCGCCAGCATCGCGGTCTGAGCGCCGAGTCCGATCGGGTTCTGAGCCTGTTGGCGGTTGCGGGTCGGCGTTTGCCGGCGCGGGAGGTTGGAGACCTGCTCGCTCTTGACGGGGCCGGGGCGGATGCCGCGGCAATGCAGCTGCTGGATCGGGGGATCGTGCGGGTCGAGGAGGGAGGGCTACAGATCAAGAACCAACTGCACCGCTCGTACGTCTATCATGCGATGGCCGAGGACACGCGGCGCTATCTGCACGGGAAAGTGGCCGACGTGCTTGCTGAGGCAGCAGACGAGAAATTCCAGGACCTCCTCGAGGCAGCGCACCACTACGTCCGCAGCGCCAACAGAACTCGTGCAGCTGACACGCTGGTCGCTGGCGCCGAGGCCGCCATCAATCGCGGAGCGCCTAAGGAAGCGGCCCGGGCGATCGAAAGTGTGGGAGCTGAGATAGGTGACTGTCGCCGATCAGACTTGACCCTACTACTTGCAGAGGCGTTTCTGTGGCAAGGACTGCATGTGCAGGCCATGAAGCAGATCCAAGTGATCCAGACGAAAACCACGAATCTGCCCTTTCGAGCTCGTGCCAAAGCAGTGGGAGCCGAGGCGATGTACAGAGGGCGTTTAGGAGCCAACGCGGAGATCGGTGACCAAGCGAAGGCTGCGCTCTCCCTTGCAGAGGAGACAAACGATGCAAGTCTCGTAGTGCGCACACTGCAGCTGATTGCCGAGATTGCCCACGATGCAGCTGACCAGGCGACTATCGACAGAGTTCAGTCAACTGCGAGCTCAATCGAACTCACTGCTCGGAGCCAGGAGGTCCTTCCGGTCGCAGCTGCCACGCAAGGCTACTGTATGATGATAAGCGGTCATCATCG
>JBDHDN010000241.1:0-10616 GCA_039591485.1 Gemmatimonadota bacterium | reverse complement strand
AGCGTCACCGTGCGGCCCCCGTGCTCCCGCCGAATCTCAGACACCCGACCGTCCAGCACCTTCTGACCTCGGGAGATGATGCAGACCGAGTCGCAGAGCTTCTCCGCCTGCTCCATGATGTGTGTGGAAAACAGCACCGTCGCGCCACGGTGGGCCAAATCGACCACCACGTCCTTCATGCGCTGCGTGTTGACGGGGTCGAATCCCGAGAACGGCTCGTCCAGGATCAGCAACTCGGGCTGGTGAAGTACGGTTGCGATGAACTGCACCTTCTGTTGCATGCCCTTCGACAGATCATTGACCGCCGTTCGCGACCAGTCGCCGAGCCCCAGTCTATCGATCCACTCCGCGGCCTGCTCCTTAGCCACACGGCGTGACACCCCCTTCGTCTCCGCCAAGAACACCAGCACGTCGTACACCCGCATCTTGCGGTAGAGCCCGCGCTCCTCCGGCAGGTAGCCGATCATGTGGCTCAGGTCGCGGCCCCCGGAACCCGAGCCGAACAGCCTGACCTTCCCGCGGTCCGGCACGATGATGTTCATGATCATGCGGATCGTGGTGGTCTTACCCGCGCCGTTGGGACCGAGCAGTCCGTACACTGCACCGCGCTGAACGGTGAGTCCGAGATCGCGCACAGCCGTGTGGCCGGAGTACTGCTTCGTGACGCGGTCGAGTTCGATAATCGGGTCGTGTACCATGGTCACCGGAATGGGAGTAACGGAGAGAATGCGGCCTGGCTGCGGAAGGATAGGGCATCGGGACGATGCGCGGAACCACACTGGGCTCACAACACTGGGCTCACAACCGCCCGCCCCCTAGTGCGTCCGCGTTGCTCCGCGCCGCAGGTGGTGCAGTGCGATCCGGGCAACGAACCCGACTGCCAAGACCGAGAGGCCAACGACAATCGTGTCCCGGGGCAGCGCTACCGCCAAGAGGGTGCACGCGGCCAAGCCGATCGTCGGCACGTAATCAGGCACGAGCTTCGCCTTCTTGGGCATGCGTATCGCCGAGAGGTTTGCCACCCAGTAGTAGAGGAGGATCGTGAACGAGGCCGCAGCAGCCACGCCCTCGAGCGTTCCGGTTGCGGCGATGACCAGACCGATCGCCCCCATGAGCAGCACGGCACGGTGGGGCACGCCGTGCACGGGATGCACGGCGTGTAGCCACCCAGGCAGATCACCACGCCGCGCCATAGCAAAGGCCATCCGACTCAGCCCGAGCAGCTGGGACAGTACGACGCCGAGCATGGCCACGAGCCCGCCCACCCCGAGCGCGAGCGCGAGCACCGCTCCTCCTGCTGCCCGGGCAGCGTCCTCGAGCGGTGCGGCACTGCGGCTGAGACCCTCCGCACCGACGGTCCCAAGCGCCACCACGGCAACGGCGAAGTAGAGCACCAGAGTCCCCCCGATGGTGAGCACGATGGCGCGCGGTATCGTGCGCGCCGGCTCGCGTACCTCCTCGCCCAGCGTAGCGATGCGCGCATACCCCGTGTAGGCGAAGAACAGCAGCGCAGCGGACTCGAGCATCGCCCGCGGCTCGCCCAGGGTGACCGGCGTGAAGTTCGCCGTATCGAGGTGAAAGCTGCCCACGGCGACCAGCGAAACCAGGGAGCACAGCGAAATGCCGACGACGACGAGGTTTGCCTGGCTCGAGCGTCGAACGCCGAAGTAGTTCAGCCCGGTGAACACTGCCACCGCCGCAACGGACACCACTCTCGGTGGCAGGCCGGGCACCAAACCGCCGAGGTAGCCCCCGATCCCGATCGCGACCGTACCGAGCGCCGTCGTCTTGCCGGCAAGGAACATCCAGCCAGCCGCAAAGCCGGTCCGCGGACCGATCACGCGGTACCCGTACTCGTACGTGCCGCCCGCTACGGGGTATGCGGCCGCAAGCTGGGCGGAACTGAGTGCGTTGGCGATTGCGGCAACGCCGGCAATGAGCAGTCCGAGCAGGATGGCAGGCCCAGCTATACCGGCCGCTACACCGAGCACCACGAAGATTCCCGCGCCGACGATGGCTCCCACACCGATCCCGACGGCGTCGAGGAGCCCTAGCTCCCGGCGCAGGACCTGCGGCCCATCAACCGGCGCTCTCACTGTGGATGCGTTCGAATAGGTCTAGGAAGGAGGCCGCACATAGACGGTGCCCTGATCGACGCGGACGTCACACATCACCAGTGGCTCGTCGGCCGGCGGCTCCAATGCGCGACCGTCCCTCAGATCGAACTGTGCCCCGTGCAAGGGACACTCGATGACGAAGTCATCGACCACATCGCCCTCCGACATCGGGAACTCTGCGTGGCTGCAGCGGTCCAGTAACGCATAGACCGTCGTGCCCGCACGCACCAGGCAGACCGCAGTCCCATCGGCCAGCACGACGGCGCGTGGGATGCCATCATCGAGTTCGTCGATGCCGATCGTCTTCTCGAAGCTCATGGGATCTCCGAAACGGCCGGGTGACCGGCCCGCAGGGACGGTAGTCACTCCGTGGAGACGCGTTGCTCAGAACCTGCGAGCGCCTCGTGCAGGGTATGCCACGCGAGGTTGGCACACTTGACGCGGCCCGGAAACTGTCGCACGCCGCCCAAGGCGGCAAGCTTGCCGAGTGTCTTCGTGTCTGGCTCGTCGTCGGGGCCCGCAGTGACCATCGCGTGAAATGCGCGGAACAGGGCTTCCGCTTCCCTACGGGTCTTGCCCTTGACCGCAGTCGTCATCAGCGATGCCGATGCCTGCGAGATCGCGCACCCCGAGCCTTGGAAGGCGACGTCGATGACCACGTCGTCCTCGAGTACGACGTACAGCGTGATCTGGTCCCCACAAAGCGGATTGGTGCCCTCGACGGCCCGTGTCGGATGCTCGATCCGGCGGAAGTTGCGCGGTGCGCGGTTGTGGTCGAGCACCACCTGCTGATACAACTCGCGGAGATCGGGCACTAGCCGAAGACCTCCCGCACCTTCCTGATACCACGTACGAGCCCGTCGATATCGTCCCGGGTGTTGTAGAACGCCAGGGAGGCACGGGCCGTTGCCGCGAGCCCGAGCCGCTTCATGACCGGCTGGGTACAGTGATGGCCGGCTCGGATGGCAATGCCCTCCTGATCGAGGATCGTACCGATATCGTGAGCGTGCACGCCGTCCATCACAAAGGAGAGCACGGCTGCCTTCTCTGGGGCGGTTCCAATCAGCCGCAAACCGGTTATGGACGCGAGCTGCGTCGTCGCATACTCGAGGAGTCCGTGCTCGTGCTGCCTGATCCAGTCCCACGAGAGTTGCCGGACGTAGTCGATCGCCACTCCCAGCGCGATGGCGCCGGCGATGTGCGGCGTCCCGGCTTCGAACTTCGCCGGCAGCGGCGCATAGGTCGTCTTCTCGAAACTCACCGACCGGATCATCTCGCCGCCGCCCTGATAGGGCGGCAGCGCATCGAGCAGTTCTGCCCGGCCGTACAACGCCCCAATGCCCGTGGGGCCAAACATCTTGTGCCCGGAGATCGCATAGAAATCGGCACCGAGATCTTGCACGTCGATGGCCATGTGGGGAGCAGCCTGCGCTCCGTCGACCAACACGGGAACGCCCGCGTCGTGCGCGAGTCGGCAGATCTCCTTGATCGGATTGACAGTGCCCAACGAGTTCGAGACGTGCGTCACCGCGACGAGCTTCGTCCGGTCGCTGAGCAGCGCTGCGTAGCGATCCAGCTCCAACTCTCCCGCATCGGACATCGGGATCACTCGCAGGTGCGCCCCATGTCGGTCGCAGGCAAGCTGCCAAGGCACGATGTTCGAGTGATGCTCCATCGTGGACACGACGATCTCATCGCCCGCCGAAAGGCGGGACCGGCAGAACGTCGTCGCGACGAGATTGATGGCCTCGGTCGTGCCGCGGACGAACACGATCTCGTGCGGATCCGCGGCGTTCACGAACCGCTGCACCTTCGCGCGAGCGCGCTCGTATGCGAGCGTCGCCCGCTGACTGAGTTCGTAGACGCCACGATGGATGTTGGCGTTCTCCTCCGTATAGAACCGAGTCAGCGCTTCGATCACCTGCCGTGGCTTCTGACTGGTGGCGGCGTTGTCGAGATAGATGAGGGCTTTGCCATTTGCCAACCCGCCCAGCAACGGGAAGTCACGACGTACGGTCGCAACGTCCCGTGCCGGACGGCTTGCCACCAACTGGGCAGGGACTTGCGGCAGGGTATGCCTCCTACGCCCCCATGGGCGGAACCTGCTTCAACCAGTCGTGGATGATCCGATCGAGACCCTGACGCACCTGTTCCGACTTCACGGCGTTCAGGATCTCAGAGCCGAAGCCGTACGTGAGCATATCACGAGCGGCTTCCTTCGTCAGCCCCCGACTCTGCAGGTAGAACAGGTGCTCGTCGTCGATCGGACCGAGAGTCGCGCCGTGGGTGCACTTCACGTCGTCGGCGTAGATCTCGAGTTGGGGCTGGCTGTCTGCGCGGGCGCTTGCCGACAGCAACAGGTTGTTGTTCGTCTGCTTCGCGTCGGTCTTCTGGGCACCCGGTCGGACGATGATCCTGCCGTTGAACACGCCTCGTGCGTGATCGTCGAACACGCCGTTGAAGTACTCCCAGCTCGTGCAGTTGGGCTGGGCGTGCTCGAGCGTCGTGTGGTAGTCGGTATGCTGGCGGCCGCGCAGCATTGACAGTCCATCGAGTGTCGCGTCAGCTCCCTCGCCGTCGAGCACGGCCCGAATATCGTGGCGTGACAGGTCCGCACCAAAGGTGAAGACGATGAGGGAGAACTTGCTGTCACGACCCTGCGTCGAGTAGGTGGTTCCGGTGTGATAGGCGTCGGCGTGCTCCCGCTGAAACCGATACGCGTCGAGGGTGGCATTGTCGCCGACCACGGCCTCGGTCACCGGATTGGTCCAGTACCGTCCTGTCGTGCCTGCACCCGCGTAGCTCTCGACGAGTGAGGCCTGCGCGCCTGGTTCGAGGATGAACAGATTGCGCGGGTGGGTGACCGGCGCGTTGGTGCCGCTCGTCGGCACGGAGAGGAACAGAAAGTGCACCTGGCGTTCCAGCACGGTGTCGCGTGGCACGTGGAGGAAGGCCCCGTCGCGAATGAACCCCGTGTTCAGCGCGGCCAACGGGTTGTACTCGTCGAGTGCGTACTTCGCGAGGTGCGGCTCGACGAGCGTGGAATGCGTCACGATGGCCTCGCGAAGACTCCCGACCACGACCGATGACGGCAGGTCCTCCAGCCGGGAAAGCGCTGGCACGTAGGTGCCGTTCACAAACGTGACGACCCACTGCCGTTCGCTCCCGAGCACGAACTCGTCGACCGAGGAGACCGCCTCGCTTGCCGATGCCGCCAGCGTGAACGGCGTGCGGGCCAGCGCCTTGAGGTCGGTGAGCCGCCACTCTTCCTGCCGAGATCCCGGAAAGCCTGCGTCGGCGAAGCGCGCGATCGCCGCTCCGCGCCGGGCCTGGAGCCATGCGGGATCGCCCCCAGAGTCCCCGGCCGTGGTCTCAAAGGCTTCGACGTAAGGCGCAGCGGCATCCTTCAACTCGGCCGCGACTGACTTGGGTTGCGTCACCGTACTCATGCCACTGCCGCCCCGTCTGTGATCCAGTCGTAGCCTCTTGCTTCGAGCTCGAGGGCGAGCTGCATGTCCCCGGACATCACGACCTTGCCACCCGCGAGCACGTGCACGTGATCTGGCGTGACGTAGTTGAGGATCCGCTCGTAGTGTGTCACGAGGATCAACGACCGCTCGGGATTGCGGAACTTGTTGACTGCGCCCGACACCGCCTTGACGGCATCGATATCGAGGCCCGAGTCGGTCTCGTCCAGAATGGCGAGCTTGGGCTCCAGCATCGCGAGCTGGGTGATCTCATTGCGCTTCTTCTCGCCGCCCGAGAATCCGTCGTTGACGGCACGATGGATGAGCCGATCATCCCATCCGAGCATCTCGAGCTTGCCTTCCAGGAGCTCGGCGAACTCGAGCGTGTCGAGCTCCTCAAGCCCCTGGTGCTTGCGCTGGGCATTGATCGCGGACTGGAGGAAATACGCGTTCGTCACACCGCGGATCGCGACGGGATACTGGAACGCCAGGAACAGGCCGGCGCGTGCACGTTCGTCGGCTTCCATCTCGAGCAGGTCCTGTCCCTCGAATCGCACCGAGCCACCCGTGACGTCGTACCCTGGATGGCCTGCCAGGACTTGGGCAAACGTGCTCTTGCCCGAACCGTTCGGGCCCATGATGGCGTGGACCTCGCCGGGCTGCACGGCCAGATCGATTCCCTTGAGGATCTCNGTCCTCCCTCGAGGCTAGCCGACGCTGCCCTCCAGGCTCACGGCGAGCAGCTTGGTTGCCTCGACGGCGAACTCCATCGGCAGCTCACGGAATACTTCTTTGCAAAAGCCGTTCACGATCAAGGAGACGGCGTCCTCCTCCGAAATACCGCGCTGCTGGCAATAGAATATCTGATCCTCGCCCACCTTTGACGTCGTGGCTTCGTGCTCCATGATCGCCGAAGGATTGCGGACGTCGATGTACGGGAACGTGTGCGCGCCGCACTGGTCACCGATGAGCATCGAGTCGCACTGTGAGTAGTTCCGCGCGTTCTCCGCACCCTTCATGATCTTCACTTGGCCGCGATAGGTATTCTGGCTGCGGCCGGCAGAGATGCCCTTGGAGACAATGGTGCTGCGCGTGTTCTTGCCGATGTGGATCATCTTCGTGCCGGTGTCGGCTTGCTGGAAATTGTTCGTGACCGCTACCGAGTAGAACTCGCCGATCGAGTTGTCGCCTTCGAGGATGCACGAGGGATACTTCCACGTGATTGCCGAGCCGGTTTCCACCTGGGTCCAGGAGATCTTCGAGCTCCTGCCCATGCAGCGGCCGCGCTTTGTCACGAAGTTGTAGATTCCACCTTTCCCCTCTTCGTTGCCGGGGAACCAGTTCTGGATGGTCGAGTACTTGATCTGCGCATCATCGTGCGCGACCAATTCGACCACGGCGGCGTGCAGCTGGTTTTCATCACGCATCGGCGCCGAACAGCCTTCGAGGTAATTCACAGAGCTGCCCTCGTCCGCGACGATGAGCGTGCGTTCGAACTGCCCCGTCGAGAGCGCGTTGATGCGGAAGTAGGTCGACAGCTCGAGGGGACACTTCACACCCTTGGGTACGTACACGAACGAGCCGTCGGTGAAGACCGCCGAGTTGAGGGCGGCAAAGAAGTTGTCGTTCTGCGGCACGACCGTGCCAAGGTACTTCCGCACCAGCTCGGGATGTTCCTGAATCGCCTCTGAAATCGGGAGGAAGATCACGCCGTACTTCTTGAGCTCCTCCTTGAAGGTCGTCGCTACGGACACACTGTCGAAGACGGCATCGACGGCGACACCCGTCAGGCGCTTCTGCTCCTCGAGCGGAATGCCGAGCTTCTCGAACGTCTCGAGCAGCTTTGGGTCCACCTCATCGAGGTTTTCGAGCTGTTTCTGCTGCTTCGGCGCCGCGTAGTAGTGGATGGCCTGATAGTCGATGGGCGGATAGGTCACATTGGGCCATGTCGGCTCGACCATTTCCAGCCAGCTCCGATACGCCTTCAGGCGCCATTGCAGCATCCACTCCGGCTCGCGCTTCTTCTCGGAGATGAGCCGGATGGTGTCCTCGCTCAGCCCCTTTGGCGCGAGTTCCGACTCGATGTCAGTGGACCAGCCATACTTGTACGGCTGCTTGACGTGTTGGTCGATCGCAGACGACGACATTTACGACTCCTCGCTGGCTTGCATCCTACCGTCCGGCGCGCCGGGCTGCCCACCCGAGCCGTGCAGGATGATGGTGTACTGGCATGCGTTGCACCCATCCGGGATGTACGAATCGCGCTGTAGATCCCGCTGCAGCACTTCCCGGAGGAAGTCCGCTTCTGCGGCACAGATCTCGGGGAACTGCTCGGCGGCTGCCCGTACCGCGCAGTTGTGCTCGGCAAGCGTGACCATGTCCGCCTCGATCGTCCAGGCAGCCATGAAGCCCTGCTCCGACAGCAACCGTGCCACCGCTTCGACCCTCTCTTCCAATGACGCCTCGGCAAGCTCCGCACGGAGCCGGTCGGCGTGAGCGCGGAACCGCTGCGCAAACATCGCGCGGACCGCCTCACGGCCACTCTGCCGAGCGACGTACGCTAGGACGTCGGTGAGGGCCTCTCCGTACTGCGTGGGGAACAGCGCTTCTCCGTTCGCCGAGCGCCAGTACGTGTGCGTGGGCGCTCCAGTCCCGCGCTGCTCGCGGCCGTAGTCGATCAGCCCCTCGGCTTCGAGCTCCTTCAAGTGCCGACGCACCGCGTTGACCGACACCCCGAAACTGTCAGCAAGCTGTTTCGCGGTGACGGGCTGGCGGCGTTTCAGCTCGAGGAGAATGTCTCCTCGCAGTCCCTTGTGGCCGGCCAGGCCAGGATAGCTTATCCCCATGACGCGCGAATGCTAATCGCGAACAGGCGATTTCGCAACTAATTCAACGAATTTGTTTGTTAATGTCCAAGGCGTCAGTACTTGACATAGACAGTCGCCAGCAATTAAGTTTGCGTTGCAAACTAAACTGTACCTGCTGGAGAAGACCTCATGAGCACTCTCGACCTCGGCCGGATCGAGCGCCAAGCCTGGCAGTCGTACCATGAGGACGGGCTCATGGATATCGCCTTCGGCTCGCTGCTGTTGTTCGTGTACGTGGGCAGCACGGCCGATCGCCTCCATTGGGGCGCAATCGTCGCCCTCCTTCTCGTTGGACCTGCGCTGGCTCTCGCGAAGCGCGTAGTCACTGCGCCGCGCCTAGGAAGCGTCGAATTCAGCGCGGCGCGCAAGGGCCGGAAGCGTCGCGTCGTGCTGTTCATCGCAGCAGCCGTCGCAGCGTCGACGCTGATCCCGTTCGTTCTGGGCGGTGAGGAGTGGCTGCGATCTCACAACACCGTCGTGAGCTTCGGCCTTGGTGTGTTGGTGTTCACCGTATTCGCGGCAGTCGCCTACTGGCTCGACCTACGGCGCATGTACGGGGTCGGAGTGCTGTTCGGCGGCGCATTCACGATCGCCGAGTTGCTGGGTACTCCGTTGCCGATGCTGATCGCTGGTTCGATCGTCGCGCTATCGGGCACCGCGCGGCTCATCATTTTCTTGCGCCGCTACCCCAGACAAGCGGTCGGGAATGTTCCCCGCTGAGAGCGAGAGCCGGGACCTCCCGGACCTCAGCGATATCGACCGGTTGATTCACGAGCCGGCACGCCTTCTAGTCATGGCGTTGCTCTCAGTCGTCGAGAGCGCCGACTTCTTGTTCCTGCTCAGGCAGACTGGCCTCACGCAGGGCAACCTGTCTTCGCATCTCAGCAAGCTCGAAGAAGCCGGGTACGTCGAGATCGCAAAGACGTTTCAGGGAAAACGCCCTCGAACCACATTGAGGATTTCACCTGCCGGGCGCGTGGCGTTCGAGGTGTACCGCAGCCAGCTGGACCGGTTGCTTGCTGAACTGCCCCGAGTCACCGGCAATGACAATGCGAAATGAATAAATGGTCGGCGGGCGTGTACTGGGTGATGGAATGCCGATCGTCCGGACGACGGCGCGACGCGAGGTAAACCAGTCGATGAACACAGGCACTCGCTCCTGGAGGCACCCAATGCGCCACGCCCATACCGACTCGCGCTCGGCACGCTCGCACGGGGCGGGGCGCACCGAAACGCGCGCCGAACGGCACGGGGGCACCGACGCCGAGCTCCGCAGCCCCCACACGCTCCTCGATGAACGGGGCAAAATGATCGGTCAGATCACCCGTGCAACGACTCTACCTGAATTCGGCCGCTTGGAGCCAACGTTGCTGCTGCGGCGCGTAACGGCCTCAACGCCGACGAACGCAGGAACACACTCGATCAGCCAGAAATCGGAAAGGGATCAGTGAACAGCATGATGGCAACGCGAGGATGTGCGGCGCTCGTCGCCGCTATGGCTATGGCTGCCTGCACAGGCAACACGGCGTGGACGGGCACAGTCGTCGACAGCGCCGGAATCCAGATCGTCCACAACACCGACCAGAGCATCTGGTCGCCCGGTGAGGAGTGGACACTCGAGGAGGAGCTGACCATCGGTGAGACGGAGGGGCGGGAAGAGTACCAGTTCGGGCAGATTGGCACGATCGCCGTTGGATCGGACGGACGGCTCTTCGTCATGGACGTTCAGGCACAGCATGTGAAGGTCTTCACACCGGATGGCCAGTTCGACCGGATGATTGGCGGGCCCGGCGCAGGCCCTGGCGAGATTGGCGCGGGAGCGATCTTCGTATTGGTCGGCTCGGGAGACACGGTCGTTGTTCCTGACATGGCCAACCGGCGGATCAACCGCTATGCACCCGACGGCACTCCCCTAACGAGCAGTCCTCTGGAGATCGAGAAGGGCCTGCCCGTCGTCTTCCAGTCGACACCTTCGGGAGTGATCGCGGCGCAGGTCCGCTCACTCTCGCTGCCCGACCGACCGGCCCCTGACACTCTCGACCGCATCATTCGGCTCGAAAGCGACGGAACGTTCGGGGACACCCTGCTGGAGTTCGCATCCGGAGGGACGCTGAACCTCGGCGGTAGCTCACCGGAGATCAACCTGTACTCACCAGAGCCCGCAT
>JBDHDN010000240.1:0-11975 GCA_039591485.1 Gemmatimonadota bacterium | reverse complement strand
GTTCTCGAACAGGGCATCGGGAGGATACTCGGTGGGTGTCTCCCCACCCTCGAGCGCACCCATCGCCTCCTGTTCCTCGCGGCTTGCCATCTTCACGTAGCCGCCCAGCGGGAACCAGGCAAGGACGTACTCGGTCCCGCCGCGGGTGAACCTGAGTGGTGTCGGCGGCCCGAACCCGATCGAGAAGCGCGGCACACCGATGCCCGCCCACTTTGCAGCCAGGAAATGCCCCAGCTCGTGAACGAAGATGAGTACTCCCAGAACGAATACGAACGCGGCTAGCGTGACGAGCACAACGCTTCTCCTCGCTCCCGGGCCCAGCGATCGGCCGCCAGGACGGTCTCCACGTCCACGGCGGGCTCGACGTGATGGGCCTCGAGGATCGACTCGATGATGTCCCCAATGGCCGAGAACGGAATGCGTTCAGCAAGGAACGCGCCGACGACGATCTCATTCACGGCGTTGTAGACCGCGGGCGCCGTACCACCGGCCTCGCCGGCTGCTCGGCCGAGCCGGAACGCCGGGAAATCGTCCGTCCGGACCGGCTCGAAGGTGAGCGAGCCGGCTTGAACGGGGTCGAACAGCGGCATCGCGTCGTCACTGAGCCGCTGAGGATGGGTCAGGGCGTACAGAATAGGAAGCTCCATCGTAGGGAATCCCACCTGTGCCAACACCGACCGATCGCAAAACTCCACGAAGGCATGCACGATCGACTGCGGATGTACCACGACATCGATGCGATCGTACCCCAGCCCAAACAGATAGTGCGCCTCGATGACTTCCAGCGCCTTGTTCGCGAGGGTCGCGCTGTCCACGCTGATCTTCCGACCCATCTCCCAGGTCGGGTGTTCGAGTGCGTCCGCAACGGTCGCCTCGCGCAGCCGCTCGCGGGACCACTCCCGGAACGGCCCTCCCGAGGCCGTCAGGATGAGGCGACGCACGTTTGCCACGCCGGGTTCCGTGAGGCACTGCAGCACCGCGGAGTGCTCGGAGTCGACCGGCACGATCTCGCCGCCGCCTTCCCGTGCCGCCGCCTGCACCGCGTCGCCCGCCATCACCAGCGACTCCTTGTTGGCGAGCGCGACCCGTTTGCCCGCTCGCAGGGCAGCTAGCGTCGCCTCGAGGCCCGCCGCACCGACGACGGCGTTGAGCACGATATCCACATCGGGACGGATGGCTGCCTCGACCAGGCACCCGGGGGGGACTCCTCGGTCCGACTCAGGCGCTCCCTGCCCGTCACTGACGAGGCACACATACGCCGCCCCGGTCGCTTTGGCCTGCTCGCGCAACAGGTCCCGCGAATCGAACGCGGTGAGCGCGACGATGTGGAAACGGTCGCGGTGCCGGTCCAGCACGCGGACGGCGCTGCGGCCGATCGACCCCGTAGACCCGAGGATCGCGACCCCCGTGCTCAAAGGACCCTCGCGATGGCGAAGAAGCCAGTCGCGACCGGCAGCACCCAGTAGAGCGAGTCGAATCGGTCGAGGACGCCACCGTGGCCCGGGAAGAAGGTCCCTGAATCCTTGACCCCTGCCTCCCGCTTGAACACGGACTCAGTGACATCTCCCACCTGTCCGACGATTGACACCAGCAATCCGAAAACGACCAACTGCCAGGGAGTCAGCGCCACCTCCACCCGCTCGAGGACGACGAGCCCATAGACCGGTGCGGCGATCATACCCCCGATCGTCCCGCCGATCGCTCCGGACCACGTCTTCTTTGGACTCAGCTTGGGGGCGAGCTTGGGCCCGCCGACCCGGGAGCCCACCTCCATTGCCAGCGAGTCACACACCCAGACCGTCACGAGAGGGAGGAACACGAGTGCCATGCCGGCGAGTCCCGATGGAAGCCCGGGGGCATGTCGGATCGGAAGCAGGAATGCCGGCAATGCCCCTGCATACATCACGCCGAGGAGCGTCACACCGACGGAGCCGAGAGGTCGGTCCGCGGCCGTGCGCGCGAAGGCCGCGGTCGACATGGTCAGCATCAACCACCCGGCGGCGCCGGCGACCATCCACCCCGCCGCCATCCCACCGCCCGCCGGGAGGAGCGCGAACGTGGCCAGGGGACACGCTGCCGCCCCGACCGCTCCGAGCAGGGTGAGTGGCCGGAGACCTCCCAGCCCTCCCAACCGATACAACTCCACCGCCCCGACCGATCCGAACAGGGCCAGAAGCGCTGCCAGCAGCCATCCGCCGACATACACGACGCTCGCCGCCACCGGAATGCCGATGGCGGCGACGATGACCCGGACAGTCTTGTTGCTAGCCATGTGCAGAAAGGACGACGCGGTGTACCACCCGCCTCAGACTTCCATGATCTCCTCTTCCTTCGACTTGACGATCTCCTCGATCTGGCCGATGGCGTCGTCATGCAGCTTTTGCACGTCGCTCTCCGTGCCTTGACCTGCTGTCTGGCCTCCTCTCGCGCGTGCCGAATCGAGATTCGGCCTTCCTCAGCGAGCTTGTGCACGACGCGCACCAGCTCCTTGCGGCGTTCTTCGGTGAGGGCGGGCAGCGGGATCCGGATCAGCGTACCGTCATTGGCCGGATTCAACCCGAGATCGGCGGTCAGGATCGCCTTCTCGATCACGCCGATCAGCGACCTGTCCCAAGGCTGGACCGTGAGCAGCCGCGGCTCCGGAGCGGACACCGTGCCGACCTGATTGACCGGTACCTGTTGTCCATACGCCTCGACCCGCACCGTGTCGAGCAAGCTCGTGGTGGCCCGGCTGCTTCGGATCGATCCCAGCTCCCGCTTGGTGTTCTCCACGGCCTTCTGCATCGAGCCCTTGGCGTTCTTCACGATCTCCGGAAGTGTACTCATCGCACGATTGTCCCCACGCGCTCACCCTGAAGGACACGGGCGACCGCTCCATGGTTGTTGACGTTCATTACGACGATCGGCAGCTCGTTCTCCTGACAAAGTCCAAAGGCGTTCGCGTCCATCACATGGAGCCGCTTGACGAGTGCGTCGTGATACGAGAGCTCCGGAATGAACTGCGCATCCGGTACCGTCTTGGGATCGGCGGTGTAGACCCCGTCGACACCGGTGGCCTTGATGAGAACGTCCGCTTCTATCTCCAGCGCCCGCAGCACCGCCGCGGTGTCCGTGGAGAAGTACGGGTTTCCCGTCCCCCCTGCGAAGATGACGACCCGCCCCTTCTCGAGGTGGCGCACCGCCCGGCGCCGGATGTACGGCTCCGCCAGTTCCTCCATGCGAATCGCCGTCATGACCCGCGTCTCGACATCCTTCCGCTCCAGGATGTCTTGCACCGCCAGCGCGTTGATGACGGTCGCCAGCATACCCATGTAATCGGCGGAGACGCGGTCGAGGCCCTGCTTGCTGGCCACCGTGCCCCGCATGATGTTGCCGCCGCCGATGACGAGCCCTAGCGACACCCCCAGCTGCGCGACGTCGCGAATCTCCTCAGTGAGGCGGTCCACCACGGCGAAGTCGATACCGAAGGGCGCTCCGCCGGCCAGCGCCTCGCCGGAGAGCTTCAGCAGTGCCCGCCGATAGGCGAGCTCGGCCACGTCAGGCCCCCAGCTCGTAGCGCACGAACCGGCGCACCACGATGTTCTCACCGACCTTGCCCGAGACCTCCTTCACGAGGTCCTCGATGCTCTTCGCGTCGTCCTTGACGAAGGCCTGCTGCATGAGCACGTGCTCCTCGTAGAACTTGCGCAGTTTCCCTTCGACGATCTTCGGCCGAACCTGCTCCGGTTTGCCGGACTCCGCAACCTGGGCCTCGAAGATCGCCCGTTCCCGCTCGACCACGTCTGACGGCATCTCGTCCGCCGTCACCGCCAGCGGCTTTGCTGAGGCGATGTGCAGCGCCAGGTCCTTCGCCAGCGCTTGGAAGGCGTCCGTCCGCGCCACGAAGTCCGTCTCACAGTTGACCTCAACGAGCACACCGACCTTCCCGTTGAAGTGCACATAGCTGCCGAGGACCCCTTCCGTTGCCGCGCGGTCGGAGCGTTTCTCCGCTTTGGCGATGCCCTTCTGCCGCAGCAAATCGACGGCCTTCTCCATATCCCCGCCCGTCTCCTGCAGAGCCTTCTTGCAGTCCATCATGCCTGCTCCGGTTCGCGCCCGAAGCTCACTCACGTCCTTTGCCGAAATCGTCGTCGCCATCGTCTCATTTCCTGTTTCGTCTGTCTCGTGCCGCGCCGCGACATTCCGCCATGCGGCGCCACCGCCATGTGACGACCGCCGCCTCGCGCCAGGAGCGGCCCGAACGGCGGCGGTCTTCGATTCGCGCTGGGACCGGGGACCCGCGTCAGCCCTGCTCCGACTGCTGCTCCTGCCCCGGTGTCGACTCGCTGCCGGATTCCGCTTTCGGTGCCTCGTCGGCTCCGCCCTCAAGCACCTTCGGTGCGGGTTTCGAGGGAGTCCGGGGCTGCTCGGGCTGGAGTCGGGCCGCGATCGCCTCGGGCTTTGGCCGCCGCTTGCGCCGCGGACGCCGGCGCTTCTGATCTTCCTCGTCGGCCTCCGTCGACTCCGGTGCATACGACGAGTAGGCCTCGGAATCCGTCGCGGCCTCGCGCACCGGTACCTGCTTGCGCGTCTCCGATATCACCTCGACCAACGCCGTGGTGATGAGCTGCACCGAACGGATCGCGTCGTCGTTGCCGGGGATCGGAACCGTGATCAAGTCGGGGTCGGCGTTCGTATCGACGATCGCTACCACCGGGATGCCCAGCTTGTTCGCCTCGGCGATCGCAATCCGCTCCTTCTTGGCATCGACCACGAAGACGACGCCAGGGAGCCGCGTCATGTTCTTGATGCCCTCGAGGTTGCGGTTCAGTTTCTGGCGCTCGCGATCGAGCTGCAGACGCTCCTTCTTGGTGAAGAAGTCGAACGCCCCCTCGTCCTGCCCGTGTTCCAACTCCTTCAGCCGTCGGATTTGCTGCTTGATAGTCTGGAAGTTCGTGAGCGTGCCCCCGAGCCACCGCTCCGTAACCCAGTGCGAGCCCGAACGATCCGCCTCGTTCTTCACGATCACATCCAGCTGCTTCTTCGTGCACACAAAGAGCACGTTTCCGCCCTGCGTCACGACCTCACGCAGGAGGTCCTGAGCCTTGCGGAGCTGCGTCAGCGTCTTTTGGAGGTCGATGAGATAGATGCCGGAGCGCTCGGCGAAAATGAAGCGCCGCATCTTGGGATTCCATCGGCGCGTCTGATGCCCAAAGTGGACACCCGCCTCGAGCAGATCCTGCAACTGCGGTTGCGTCATAGCTCTCGTTCCTCGGGTTCGTCGTCCACCGCCGTCGCGCTCCGTCCAGATCCGCGGTGCGGACACCCAGGCTCGGAATCGGGCGATGTGTGTCGTTGTTGTCGTGCGGCGGAGCACCACCTGCGGTGCTCCGCCGTCGTCTTACCGCTTGGAGAACTGGAACCGTTTGCGCGCTCCCGGCTGGCCCGGCTTCTTTCGCTCGACGGCCCGCGGATCCCGCGTGAGGAGTCCGTGTTCGCGAAGCTTGCGGCGATGCGTCTCGTCGGCCCCCACGAGCGCGCGCGCTATGGCCAGGCGCAGCGCCCCGGCCTGCCCCGTCGGCCCACCGCCCCGCACCCGGACCTTCACATCGAACGCTCCAAGCGTGTCAGTGACGACGAAGGCCTGCTGAATGTGCTGGATGAGGGACCGCCGCGTAAAGTAATCGCCCAGCGTGCGTCCGTTCACTTGCCACTTGCCGGAGCCCGGCGTGAGATAGACCCGAGCAACGGACGTCTTCCGACGTCCGATCGCGTGCCAGCGAAGCTCCGGTTCGGCCTGAACTGCCTGCGTCATAGCTGCGCTACTTCCTCAAAGCGAGGGGTGTGGGGTCTTGACCCTGATGCGGATGCTCGGGACCGGCATAGACCTTGAGCTTCTTTCGCAACACCTGGCGCCCGAGCGTGCCCTTCGGCAGCATGCCGAAGACTGCGCGCTCGATCACCCGCTCGGGATGCTTCGCCAGCATGTTCGACACCGACGTGAACTTCTCGTGGCCCATGTAGCCGGTGTGCCGGAAGTACTGCTTCTGCTGTCCCTTGTTCCCTGTGAGGCGCACCTTCTCAGCGTTGATCACGACCACGTAGTCCCCGCCATCCATGTGCGGCGCGAACGTCGGCTTGTGCTTCCCGCGAATGAGCTGCGCCACGACACTCGCGAGCCGGCCGAGAGCCATACCGTCGGCATCCACGAGATGCCAGGCATGGTCGAGCTCCGCGGCGGTTGGCATGTACGTCTTCATGATCGTTTGGGCCCGTCCCTAAACCCCTGTGGTTTCCTGAATTAAGACAGACTTTAAGGCTAGCGGCTCCCGATTCAACGGTCAACCCTCAGACCGCAACTCCACCAGAGGAGCCCCCTTCTCCACGGCCTGCCCTGCTACCACGTGCACCGCCGCCACCGTGCCCGCCGCTTGAGCCTTGATCTCGTTCTCCATCTTCATGGCCTCCAGCACCGCGAGGCCCGCTCCCGCTGCGACCTCCTGTCCTACCTCGACCTCCACCCGCAGCACCAGCCCCGGCATCGGTGCGCGAACCATCCCTCCCGCCGCTCCTCGGGTCCCCCGGCCCGTCAACGCCCGCAGTTGCCGGGTACGCTCGTCCTCGACGGTCACCGGCCATTGCACGCCAGCCAAGTGTACCGTCCACCCCTCCTCACTCCTGAGTAA
Organism: Gemmatimonadota bacterium; assembly: GCA_039591485.1. Taxonomy (GTDB): domain Bacteria; phylum Gemmatimonadota; class Gemmatimonadetes; order Gemmatimonadales; family GWC2-71-9; genus JAOTVV01. The sequence continues at coordinate 5,310 of JBDHDN010000240.1, read as the reverse complement.
GGCGAGCGTGCTCGCTCGGCTGTCGAGTGCGAGATGCCGCAGAGGAGTGCGCGGGACGGTCGTGAGATGCGCGCGAATGGCCTCACCATCGACCTGCACGCCGTCGCCGCGCACCTCCACCTCGACCGTACGCTCGCCAATCGTCACCGTGTACTTCACGCCGCCTCCAGGAGTGCGAGCGTTTCCACGTGCGCCGTCTGCGGGAACAGATCGTACGCCCTGAGTCGGGTGAGCCTCAAATGGGGCAGCCGTCGGACATCGCGGGCGAGCGTGGCCGCATCGCAGGAGAGGTAGACGAGCCTCGTCAGCCGTCCCGAGGCCGCGAGCATGTCCAGCCGCTCGGCAACCGCCCGCGCCAGGCCCGTCCGGGGCGGATTGGCGACGACGGCATCCGGATCAGGAAGCGCGGCGGCCTCGTCCTCCACCCGCCCTCGGCGCCACGTCACACCCGTTCTCCCGAGGACCGCCCCCGTCCTGGCGATTCCCCACGCCACGGCGGATCGATCGACCTCCACCGCCGTGACGTCCGCACCAGCATCCGACAGGGCCCTCGCGGTCTCTCCCGTCCCGGCATAGAGGTCCCAGACACGGTGGCCCTTCACGGAGCCGAGCGCCGAGACGGCTTGGTCACGAATCCGCGCACCGAACGCCGGGTGCACCTGCTCGAACGCCAGCACCGGGTATGCGCTCTGGGCGCCTGCGACGGCCCGGGCCGCGCCTCCGTGCGGACGCCACCAGAGCGTGACCCCTTCCTGCCCGAGCGCCCGCGCGAGCGGTGCGGCGTCCCACGCACGCTGATCGTCGGTCAGGGCAACCACGTGACTCCCGCCATCTCGGTCCTCTCTGAGACCGAGGCCGGCAAGGCGCTCGGGCAGGAGCGGGACGTGCTGCGCCACCGCCCGCCACAGATCCATCAGACGCGTTCTCGCGATGTGGCAATCCCGCAGGTCAAACACCCGCGCCGGTGTGCCCAGCCCGCGGTACCCAATGCGTCCCCGCGCCGCACTCAGGGTCACCCGGGCCCGATAGCGCCACGGCTCGGGTGCCGGCACGACTTCCGGGTTCGCATGCAGCTCCACACGGCCAATCCGCCGCAAGGCGTCGCCCACGACACCCCGCTTCGCCTCGAGCTGTGCGGTGTAGTCGAGGTGCTGCAACTGGCATCCGCCGCACTCGTCCTCGACATAGTGGGGACAGTCGGGCTCGGTACGCTCGGGTCCGCGCTCGAGCAGCGTGACGAGCCGGCCCCGTGCAAAGCGGGCCCGCTCCTCGACGATCGCGATGTCCGCCGTGTCGCCCGGCGCGCTGCGCGGTACGAACACGGTCTTGCCGCCGTCGAGGGTCCCCACACCGTCCCCTCCCGCGGCGATTGCCCGGATGTGCACGCGGGTCACCTGAGCCCTGCCCGCCGTGCTGCCCGAAGCCAGGCCGTGTCGGCAGCACCCCGCCGGCCCGTAGTTCCGCCAAGGACGACGCGCGCACTCCGGGCCTCATCCTCGGCGAGCGCCGCCGCCACCGCGATCTCCATCGCCTGCTCGTCGCTGAGTGTCCGCACAAGCAACTGCTCGCCAACGCGGTCCAGGTACCCGATGTCATATGCGCCAGCGCAGAAGTTGCCCTCGCGCATGACACGGGCGTGGAACGGCTGCGCAGTAGGCAGTCCGACAATCACGAGCTCGTCGAGCGCACGTCGCATGCGCCGGATGGCCCGATCTCGGGTCTCACCCCACACGATCAGCTTGCCAAGCAGGGAGTCGTAGAACAGGCCCACGTCGCTCCCTGTCTCGATCCCGCCGTCCCACCGTACCCCCGGGCCGGTGGGCACCTGGAGGTACTCGACTCGCCCAGTGGCCGGCATGAACTGAGCGAAGGGATCTTCCGCGGTGATGCGGCACTCGATGGCGTGACCGTGCGGCTCCAGGCTCGAGCGCTTCACCGACAGCGGCTCCCCTGCCGCGATCCGCAGCTGCTCCCGTACGCGTGTTCATCTCGAGAAAGTAGAAGTCCCCCGCGGGATCGAGCAGGAACTCGACGGTGCCGGCACTCACATACTCAACCGACTCCGCCGCTCGCACTGCCGCCTCACCCATGCGCATTCTGAGCTCCCGGTCGACCGCCGGCGACGGCGTCTCCTCGATCAGCTTCTGATGCCGCCGCTGCACCGAGCATTCGCGCTCGCCGAGGTGGACGACCCTGCCGTGCGCATCGGCGAGGATCTGGATCTCGACGTGCCGCGGTCGTTCGAGGAACCGCTCGAGATACACCGAGCCGTCTCCGAACGCCGCGGACGCCTCCGACGACGCCTGCGCAAACCCCTTGCGTACCTCGGCGGCCGATCGGGCGATCCGCATGCCCTTCCCTCCGCCACCCGCCGCGGCCTTGAGCAGGACCGGATAGCCGATACCCTCCGCTTCCGCGACGGCCTGATCGGCATCCGCAAGCGCCTCGGTCGTTCCCGGTACGATGGGCACGCCCGCGTTCGCCATACGCCGCCTCGCCTCGGTCTTCTCCCCCATCAGCCTGATCGCTGAGGCGGGGGGACCGATGAACCGGAGGCCGGCATCGACGACGGCCTGGGCGAAATGAGCCCGCTCCGCCAGAAAACCATAGCCTGGATGCACCGCTTCTGCGCCCGTCTTCCGCGCTGCATCGATGATCCGCTCGACGTTGAGGTACGAATCACGCGCTGCAGCCGGGCCGATCTCCACGGCGGCATCGGCCCCTTTGACGTGAGGAGCCACGCGATCCGCTTCGGAGTAGACCGCGACTGCCTCGATTCCCTCCTCGTGACAGCCGCGGATGATGCGCAGAGCAATCTCGCCGCGGTTCGCGATGAGTACGCGGTTCATGAGGCCGACGGAACGGCGGAACGGCGGAACGGACGGACGGCAGACGCGGAGCATGGCACACCACCGTACCGCCGTACCGTCCTCCCATCGGTCTTACAGCGGGATGTTCCCATGCTTCTTCGGCGGGTTGCTGTCCCGCTTGGTGAGCAGGGACTGGAGCGCCGAGATGAGCCGCGGGCGCGTCTCCCGCGGATCGATGACGTCGTCCAGGAACCCTCGGGCCGCGGCGAGATAGGGATTGGCAAACTTCTCGCGATACTCGGTCACATGCTCGTCGAGGCGCCCCTCGGGATCGTCAGCAGCCGCGATGTCCCGCCTGAACAGGATCTCCGCAGCGCCCTTGGGCCCCATGACGGCGATCTCCGCAGTCGGCCACGCGATATTGTAGTCCCCGCGGATGTGCTTGGAGTTCATGACGTCGTACGCACCGCCGTACGCCTTCCGAGTGATCACGGTCATCTTCGGTACCGTAGCCTCGGCGTACGCGTACAGCAGCTTCGCCCCATTCTTGATGATCCCACCGTGTTCCTGGTCCACGCCGGGCAAGAAGCCCGGCACGTCCTCGAACGTGACGAGCGGGATGTTGAACGCGTCGCAGAACCGGATGAACCTCGCTCCCTTCACCGACGCCTTGATGTCGAGCACACCTGCGAGTACCGCGGGCTGGTTGGCAATGACCCCCACCGGATGCCCCCCGAGCCGAGCAAAGCCGACGATGATGTTGGTCGCGTAGTCGCGGTGCACTTCGACCATCTCACCGTCGTCCACGACGCGCCGGATCACCTCGTGCATGTCGTACGGCTTGTTGGGGTTGTCCGGCACCACGGTGAGCAACTCCTCGTCGCCGCGATCGGCGGGGTCATCCGTGGGGTGGATCGGGGGGCTATCGACGTTGTTGCCCGGCAGGAAGCCGAGCAGCCGGCGGATCTCGGCGAGGCTCTCCATCTCCGAGTCATGAGCGAAGTGCGCCACGCCCGAAACCGAGGCGTGGACGTCGGCGCCGCCCAACTCCTCCGGCGTCACGTCCTCGTGCGTGACGGTCTTCACGACGTTCGGTCCGGTCACAAACATATACGAGATACCGCGGACCATGAACACGAAGTCCGTGATCGCCGGACTGTACACCGCCCCGCCAGCACATGGCCCGAGAATCGCGCTAATCTGCGGGACCACACCTGACGTCATCGTGTTGCGCAGGAAGATGTCGGCATACCCGCCGAGCGAAACGACGCCCTCCTGAATCCTGGCACCTCCGGAGTCGTTCAGGCCAATGACGGGCGCGCCATTGCGCACTGCGAGATCCATGATCTTGCAGATCTTCTCCGCGTGTGCCTCGGCCAACGAGCCACCAAACACCGTGAAGTCCTGCGAGAAGACGTACACCAACCGCCCATCCACTTGCCCGTAGCCCGTGACGACGCCGTCGCCGAGGATGCGGTTCTTGTCCAGGCCGAAATCGCTCGATCGGTGGGTGACGAACCGGTCCAGCTCCACGAACGAGCCTGGATCCAGCAGCAGGTCGATGCGCTCCCGCGCGGTGAGCTTGCCCTTCTCATGCTGCTGGCGAATCCGCTCCTCGCCTCCGCCGACTTCGGACTCGGCCCGGAGCCGGTGCAGCTGATCGAGCTTCTCCTGTAGCGTCACGTCGAAGGGGGGTACGGGGTGGACAGTGATGCGGCCGCCTCACACGGGGGGCGGCCGCATCCGCGAACCAGACTACGCCTTGGACGGCTCGTCCTCGGACTCCGCTGCCGGTGGTTCTTCGGAGGACGGAGCCTCCGCGTCATCCTGCTCGGCTTCCGCACTTGCGGTCGCCGCTTCGGCGTCGGACTCGTCTGCATCCGTCGCATCCGGAGCAGGACCTTCAGGCTCCGGCTTCGCCTCGGCCAGTGCTGCTTCCTCCTCGGCGGGCATTTCGAGGAAGTCGGTCGCCGCCAGGATGATACGGTGGTGAATCGGATCGACCTCGAGCAGTGTCAGCGCGACCCCCTGACCCCCCTTGGTCTATGCTTCCGCACTCTTGTACTCGGGCAGCGGCACTTGTGACTGCGGCACGAAGCCCTCGAGGTCGTTGCCCAGATCGACGACGATCCCATTGTCCTGGTAGCGGGCGATCTTGCCTTCCATCTCCATCCCCACGGGGTGGGTCTCGGCGATCGTCAGCCACGGGTCATCCTGCAACTGCTTCAGGCCAAGCGAGATCCGCTTGTTCTCCGGGTCGATGTTCAGGATCATGACCTCGACCGTCTCACCCTTCTTCACGATCTCCGACGGGTGCTGCACCCGCTTGGTCCACGACATGTCGGAGATGTGGATGAGCCCGTCGATGCCCGGCTCGATCTCGACGAACGCACCAAACGAGGTGAGGTTGCGGACCTTGCCGCTGATACGCGTTCCGACCGGGTACTTCATCGGCAGCATCATCCACGGATCCTGCTCCGTCTGCTTCATGCCGAGCGAG